>NZ_JBEYJU010000046.1:0-72127 GCF_040703965.1 Streptomyces sp. NPDC006655
CAACTTCGCCCGAGCACGGTTCACTTCATGTGCGTCCACACCCTCACCATGCCCCCAAACAGCACCGCGAGACAGACCTAACGGAGCACTACTAGACCTCGTTACACCTCCCCACTCCGTTGAACTCCGGACCGAGTGGGGCGACGAGCAGCCCTGCCCGTTTTCAAGAATCGGGCCTGCCAGGATCGTGTGGCGGAGCGCGAAGTATGTGCTCTCGTGTTCCCAGCGCTCGTGGTAGAGGTTGATCAGCGCCCTGGCTGAGTGTCGGCGGGCGTCGGTCAAGGTGGTGACCAGCCGGTAGGAGCCAGTGAAGACGGTGCCGTCGCTGCAGGTCATCGTGATCTCGGCGTCGATGATCCGGAGGTTGACGGTCCCACCGCTGACGAGGAAGGACAGCCGCGCCTCCATCAGCGCCCGGAGCACGCGGTCCCCGATCGGGGGCACCGTGCCCCCCGCGATCAGTTCCTCCAGCGTGAACGCGCGCGGCCGTACGACCCGCAGCGACAGACAGGTGCAGCCGACCGCGACCGGGGGCAGTACCGAGTGCAGCCGGGTGCCGTCGGGGAACGTGACGCCCGCCTCCCCAGTAACACACTCAGAGAGCCTCTACCAGGACGTTCTTACCAGGGACCCCACTACCCAGTAGCCGCCCACAGGGCCGACGCGGCGGCCAGGGAAGGCGCCCGAAAAACACCCGCCCGAAGAGCGGTCCTCCCCGTTCATTCAGTGTCCTGCGGATGCTCCTCACTTCACCTCCACCCGCACCTTCCACGGCGTGACGCGCGACGCCGTGCGCGCACGCGTCAGCCACGACGGGAGGCACAGCAGCGACATCAAGAACCGCGTCGGGAATGTTCACGTCTCCGTTGGTGAATGTCATGTCCCAGCAGCCGATGGGGGCTCAGCGACCATGTGCGGAACGACGATGTGCCTTTCAGGAACTGGGTGAGGCGCCGGTGACGACGAGCCGTGGGCTTCAACCGGGCCAGTCGATGATGTGGACGTTCAGTTCGTTCTTCCAACTGGACGGCGAACCCGTCGGAGCGTTCGCGGCGCAGGCCGGCCCTGGTCGTCAGCATGTGCTGGGCAGCACGGACCGCGTCGGCGACGACCCGCGTCTGCTCGTCGACTTCAATGAGGGGCAGCCCCTGCTGTCGGCACATGGACAGCCGGTGGGAGAGCGTAATGGGAACACCGTGCTGCTGTGGGAAGCGGAGTACCGCATCCGCCGTGCTCGATTCCGCAGAAAGCTGCACTTCTCCGTAACATCCGAAGAACGAACCATCCTTGATGTCAGGGAGACGTCCCGGCCCGACCGCACCGTCCACACATACGTCACCCGCAGCGATCCCGCGCTCGACCCGGTTGCCGTGCTCGGCCTCATCCTGCTGGAGGCACGGCCCGACAAGATGTCGGTCCTCAACGAGCTGCTCGAGAGGCGACCGACGTAACGGCTTGTGCGGAGTCGGCCTCCAGGCCGGGGAAACCGGTGCGAGCCCGCGCGGCGCAGGGTGCGGGTCGTCGCGCAGCGCAGTCTCGACGCGATTGGAACTGCGCCGCCCTTGGGAGTCGCACCGCAAGTTCGACCACTTTCTGGCTTTCACCGCGCTGGCAGCTGCATCTGTTACCGCAGACTCCCCAAATGAAGTGGCCTGTTAACCGTTACAACACCCGACGCCGTCACTCCCGCCTCGGACAACGCAGCCCAATCACTTACGAGACAGCGTCCGAAACAACATTATGCAGCCGCTGCCCATCCCCTGCCCTGATCATCTGATCCCGGACGCCACCGACCGGTTCGATGCTGCCTAACGGGCGGCCAAGGGGCAGCATGCGGTGTTCGTGGGCATTTAACGCGAGGGCGAGCGGTGGACGGTGAAGGCGGATGCGCTGACCGCCGGCCCGGGTCACGTCGTCGAAGATTCCGTGAACGTGGCCATGCGGGCGGCAATCGTCCGCCTGGTCCGCGAGCGGGAGGCCGGCTCGGACGCCTTTGCGGGGCCGGTGTACTTCATGCTGCACGGGGTGCCGAGCGAGGGGCGGGCCCGCGAGCTGGCCGCAGCCTTCCATGCCGCTTTGTATGGGGGTCTGGGGCCGCTGCGCCGTGCGGTGCCCGATGCTGACGTTGATCACGACGGTGACGCCGCCGGTTGACGCCTCGGTGACCTGATCCGCCCCGAGAACGTTGAGCCGAGCAGGAGACGTGCACCGTCGTCCGAAGGCGTCCTGGGGGTGGTGCGAGGTCGTCACCTGGCCTGGGCGCTTGGCATACGGCGTGGTGTCCAGGGCGGCCTCAGACGAGTCCGCGCTCGGCGAGGCTGCGGCCGGTTTCCTCGATCGTGTCGGGGATCGAGTGGAGCGGGCGGCCCAGGAGCGCCTCGGCGGGACCGTGGTCGAAGCGCTGCGCCGAGCCGATGAGCCACCGGTTGTCGCGCAGCTGAGGTTCGAACACGCTCGCGGCCCAGGTGAGCCATGTCGGCATCGCCCGCGCGGGGATCTTCCCGCTCGCCTCGGGAAGCCTCTCGCGGAGCACCGCGGCGACGTCGATGAGCGAGGACGGGTCGGTCGCGACGATCGTGCGGTTCGCGCCCGCCGTTTCGGAGGTCATGGCCTCGATGTGCGCGTCGGCGACGTCTCGCACGTGGACCCACGGGAGTCGCAGGTCGGGGACCATCGGCAGCGCGCCGGCCATGATCTGCCGGATCGCCGAGACCGAGGTTCCCGGGTCGTCGCAGAGGAGGGGCCCGATGACCGCGCCCGGGTTGATGACGGCGAGCCGGTCGCGCACGCCGCGTCGGTCGGCGATGTCCCACGCCGCGCGCTCGGCCCGGACCTTCGAAACCACGTAGGCGCCGAGGCCGCGGCGGTCGAGTGGGGTCCAGTCGGCTGCCGTGAAGACGTGATCCCTGCGCGCCGGGGCGTACTGCACCGCCGCGAGGGACGAGGTGACGACCACGCGCTCCACGCCTGCGTCGAGCGCCGCGTCGATGGCCCGCGTCGTGCCCTGTACGGCGGGGCGGATCAAGTCCTGCGGGTCCTTCGGCTTCGTCGTGACGAAGGGGGAAGCGACGTGCAGGACGAAACGGCAGCCCGCGGTCGCGGCCGCCCATCCCTCGTCCGACAGCAGATCGAGCTGCCGGATCTCCAGCAACGTGTCGTCAGCGCCTGCCTCTGCCATCGCGGTGCGCACCTCGGCGGCGCGGGCCGGAGACCGTACCGACCCGCGGACCGCGTATCCGCGCCGCAGAAGCTCTGCCGCTGTGTGACCGCCGATGAACCCCGAGACACCCGTGACAAGGACCGTGTCCGTCATGTCTACCCCACTGATCGCCTTATCTTGACAGTGAGCAGTTTACGAGAGGTCTGCTCACTGTCAAGATGGGGACTCGATGAGCACCGAAGAACCGAAAGAACCGAGAGCCGGCGATCGCTACCACCACGGCAACCTGCGCGCGGCGCTGCTCGACAGTGCGCTCGAAGTGCTGTCCGAGAGCGGTGTCGCCGGGTTCAGCATGCGCGAGGCCGCGCGGCGGGCGGGAGTGTCTCAGTCCGCTCCAAAGCACCACTTCGGCGACGCGCGCGGGCTGCTCGGCGCGCTCGCCACGCGCGCCTATGGCCAGCTGTGCGACCGGCTGGAGGCGGTGGAGGTCGTCGGGCGCGATGTACGGGAGCGGGTCGCGGCGCTTTCGGCCGAATATGTTGCGTTCGCCCGGGACAACCGCGCGCTGTTCGACCTCATGTGGCGCATGACCCAGTTCGACTTCAACGATCCGGACCTGGTCGAGCGGAAGCGCCGGGCGCTCCGCGCCCTGGACCGTGGCCTGCGCGGCCAGGACGCGCAGCTGCCGGACAGCGCGGACCCCGCGCTGGTGCCGAGCTACGCGGTGTGGTCACTCGTGCACGGCTATACCAGCCTCGCACTGGAGGGCGCGATCGACGAAGACACCCCAGACCCGTTGGCGAGCGATTTGCTCCCCGCGATGCTGCGGCTCCTCGATGTGTCCCCGACCGACCGGGACCAGTAGACCGTCGCAGCTAAGCCTTGATCCACCGGACAACTACCGGTCGGATACCTGGAAATGAAGGCGCGGCTGCCCTCCGAACTGGGATCATGGGACTTCCGGCGGTTCCAGATTCACAGAGTGAGAGAAACCCGTGGGATGCGACTCGCCATGCCGCTTCGGCGGTGTCACCCGTGTTCGATGACCGGAACCTGGACGCGTGTGCCCGGCTGGTGCCCTGCGCAGCCAGTTGGAAAGGGCTCCTTCTGTGAAGGCGCACGGCACCACCCGCGACGACAAGGCGTTCGCTACCTGGGCCGCACAGCAGGTCCCTGCACCGCCGTCGGCCGCGCAGCGCACCGCCGAACTCCGTGCGGACCAGCAGCTCGCGAAGACCCGCACGGCAGCGGGGAAGAAGGCCGCGACCTGGCTGGAGCTCTACGGCAAGAAGGACATCTGGAAGCTCTATCTGCACGATCAGCGTGAACTGGTCCCCGCCTCACAGGGCACGGCCGAGAAGGCCGAGCTCAAGGCGGCGCTGAAGATGGCCAAGACGATCAGCGACCAGCTGGCCACCAAGGACAAACAGCCGGCCCCGTTCTTCCTCGACCCGAGCCTGCGCCCCGACAAGCACATCAAGCCCGGCGCCAAGGGCCCCTACTCCTACCCCTCCCGGCACGCCGCCCGTTCCGCCGCAGCTGTCACCTTCCTCAGCGTCCTCTCCCCGCACAGCGCCGGGGAGTACGAGTGGATGCAGGACGAAGTCCTCTACTCCCGTCTCTACATGGCCGGCCACGTCACCAGCGACCTCACCGCCGGCACCCTGCTCGGCGACCTGATCGGCGACTACGAACTCGCCGTCAGCGGACACTGACCTCCCTGAAGCCCTGGCGATCTGCCCGTCCCGCGACTCACGTGGGGCGGGCAGAGCCTGTGAGGATGGCACCTGCCCGACGCCTGCGCACGCGCCACCGCCTGGGTGCGCGGGGGGATGTACGGGGATGTCATGGGGCACACCTCGGGCCCAACTCGCGCAGTCGATACCCGGCCGGGGTATGGCCGTGGCGGTGTCCGCGGTGCTGTTCGGGCTCTTCTTCATGCACCGTGGCTGCAAGCCGGATAGACGCGGAACGGTAGGTGGGTGCTGTCCTGCGGCGGGGTCTGACTCCTGAGATTTCCGCTGGTCCCCGACACCGGCCTACCAGCTGCTGCAGACCACCACCGGCGGTGCCTCCGACCAGCTCTGCCAGACCAAGGGAGTGACCGACCTCGGCTTCGTCTGCACTGCGACGGTATGACCCCGTGGTTCCTCCCGGCGCTGGCCTCGCCGGCGGTGCTCGCCCGACGGGACCCTCGCTCATCACGCTTAGTTACAGCAACTACTCAACGCTACTGTTCCTTTGTCGTAGCTACCCGACCGCAGGGTCGGTAAGCCGGCCCAAGGACTCTCCGCCAATGCCGGTCACGGGTGGCCGAGAACTCGACTCGCTGTCAGCCCGTCCAAGCCAGGTTGAGTGCCAGCTCCGACAAAGTCGTCCGGCGGCGATCGAGTCATGCCGTTGTACCGACATCAGTGGGACGGTTGGACACTGCCGTTCCGGGCGGGGGTCTGACTCATGAGATCTATGACCGAAGTGTCCAGTTACGGACCTGTCGACTGCCGTTGCGGGATGCTGCCTGCCACCGAGCCACAGGGCGTGTCCCCATAGGGGCCTTGCCGAGTCAGGCGCCATCACGGTTCAGACCGCCCGAGCAGGCCGGTGCCATCCATCCAGCAGTACGTCACCACGTGAGAGGCGAACCATCATGACGAGCCGACAGCACAGCACCTCCTCGAGTACGGATCCTCCCGTTCGGCGCGAGGTCGTCCTGGGCGTGGACACGCACGGTGAGGTGCATGTCGCCGCTGTGGTCTCCCCGCTCGGGAAGATCTTGGGGACCGAGTCCTTTCCGGCGACGGCGGCCGGCTACCGGCAGCTGCTCGTGTGGGCCCGCAAGCGGGGGACGGTATGTCGGGCTGGCGTGGAGGGCACCGGCACCTTCGGCGCGGGGCTGTCCCGCTACCTGCTGGCGCAGCAGGTGCAGGTCTTCGAAGTGAACCGGCCGGACCGCTCGGCCCGCCGGCTGCTCGGGAAGTCGGACCCGCTCGACGCTCAGGCCGCCGCTCGAGTTGTACTCAGCGGTCGCGCCCGGGCCCGGGCCAAGTCCGGCGACGGTCCGGTGCACAGTGCCCGGTTGTTCAAGCTGGCCAAGGACTCCGCGGTCAAGGCCCGTACCCAGGCGATCAACCAGCTCAAGGCTGTCCTGGTCATCGCCGATCCCGCCCTGCGGGAACGGTTGTCGAGCTTGGGCAATGCCGAGCTGTTCCGCATCTGCGCGCGTCTCGGCCCACTCGATGGTGGGGGAGACGAGGACGCGGCGGCCCAGGCCACCCATATGACGTTGCGCATGCTCGCCGAGCGCATCGAGCAGCTCACCGGACAGATCAATGAGCTGAACCAACGCCTGACCCGGCTCGTCGAACACCACGCCCCACAGCTGCTCGAACCGGTGGGCATCGGCCCGGACAGCGCCGTCACTCTCCTGATCACCATGGGAGACAACCCCGAGCGACTGAACACCGAGGCGTCCTTTGCTGCCCTTTGCGGAGTCAGTCCCGTCGAATACTCCTCGGGCCGGCGGAGCACGCGTCGGCTCAACCATGGCGGCGACCGCCAGGCGAACGCGGCTCTGCATCGCATCGTCTTCACCCGCCTGCGCCATGACCCGCGCACACAGGCGTACTACGAACGCCGCACCCAGGAAGGCAAGACCCGACGCGAGATCATCCGATGCCTCAAGCGGTCCCGCGTGGTCTTCAACCTGGTCAGACCGGTCTCCCTTGCCCCCGCGTCATAGGGGCGTCCGTGACAGAAGATGTGCAGCGGAGCCCGCGTACGGTGACGGTATGGGGGGAGCGTCTTGACATCGGTATCTGGGCGAATGACGGACCGGCTGGACGCTGCGCTTGGGCAACCTGACGGTGCGTAGGGTGATCAGAAGTCGCAGCCCAGCAGGGCGAGAGGGCGACGTTCGAGCTGCGCGAAACGAACCTTTTCGGGCAGCCAGGCCGCAACATCACCTTGCCGTTCGAGCAGGAGAACGAGTTCCCGGAGTTCCCCCAGGACGATCACTCGCTGGTTCAGTGCGCGTTCGCTTTCTTCGATGGCCGGCCCGGTGAAGCCAGATGCAGAGATGAACAGGGCGCGGACTTCCGAGCGCCCGTACACCCGCACCAGGTGGCGGCTCATCGCGTTGATCTCGACAGGCTCACCCCACCACTTGATCTCCACGAGGTATGCGGATCCGTCGACTTCGAGGGCGTCGTCGATCTGTTCAACGGGATGCCCCTCCTCGCTACGGAGCGTAAAGGATTTCTGATCAAGATGCCTTCGGTCTCGAACAGGTCGTTGAGCACGCCTTCCAGGGCGGTGCCTCGCTTTCTCAGGTCGTCCTCGTCGAACAGGTCGTTGAGTCGGTCTCGGAGTGCTTGAAAACCTTGCCTTCCGTCGAGCAAGCCGCTCAAGCTCGCTTGTGCGTGCTTTGATACGAGCGGCCCGCTCTTCATCATGTGCTTGGCTCATCCGCGTGAATGAGTCCTTGACGTTCACGAGTTGTCGCACGTTTGCCTGCAGGCCCTGGGCCGGGAGACGGTCGTCCGGCCACGGTGTGGAGAAGTCTCGAATTCGATCGTTCGTTTGATGATTTCCCTGCGAACACCCAAGCCTGCGTCGCCCTGTTCATTGATCTGGCTCAGGACGACACGAACGATCTTGCACTTGCCGACTGCTGACTTGTCCGGTCAGGACGGATTGGTGCTCGTGCTGACGGCTCCGTTGTACTCGGGCTCACCGCCTTCGAGTACGCGGATGAGCGAGGCGGTGACGACGCGGGCGGCGTGGCCGATCAGCAGCTGAATCTTCATCCACCCAGTTCATCGAGTAGGACAGGGAATTCCGATCTTGCGTAGTCCTCGGCTCCCGCGCCGATATCCGTGCGCCGGAAAAAGTCACAGGCTGTCCGGCGCACGGACTTGAGGGTCCGTCACGGCAAGATGGACTTCAGCCGCCACGCCTGCATGCGGTCGAGCGTGGCGGTGCCGCCTTCGGCGAAGGCGGCGACACCTGTGCTGGAGGGGTCGGGGAAGACCTGGTCGGTGAGGGTGACCTGTTCGCCGCGCGTGTTCTGGGCGTAGACCTCGACGGAGGAGGCGTCGACGAGGACGCGCAGGCTCAGCCGGCCGCCGTGGAGATCGAGGGGAGCGCGCTGGACGCCGGTGAAGGTCGGGTCGAAGTCGGTGGCGCCGGAGGCGGTGCGGTCGATGTAGACCTCGCCGGTGGCGGTGTCGTAGCCGATGCGGGTGCGCTGCCCGTTGCCGGTGCGGACGTCCAGGCCGGAGCGGTCGGCGGTGCCCGGGGTGAGATCGGCCTGAAGGTCCAGGGTGCTGCCGTGCACCGCGAGCGGGGTGGTGGTGTTCGTGACGCGCGTGCTGGGCACCTTGGTGCCGGTGCCGCGCAGCGTGGTCAGTGCACCGACCGGCTGCTGGATCAGCTGGACCTTGCCGTTCACGGTCTTCAGGGAGAGCTGGCGGGGGAAGGAGTCGGCGCTGCGCCACGGGGTGGTGGGGATGGCCTGCCCGTAGTTCCAGTTGTTCATCCAGGCGATCATGATGCGGCGGCCGCCGGGTGCGTCGTTCCACGTGTTGGCGGCGTAGAAGTCCGCGCCGTAGTCGAGCCAGTGAGCGCGCTGGGTGGTGTTCAGGGCCGGCTTGTCGGCGGTGGTGAACTGGTCGGCGAGGACGTGTCCCCAGCCGCCGGAGTTGGCGTCCACGATCTGGATCTGGACCTTTTTGCCCTTGTAGGCGGTGGTGTTGAAGGAGGCCCAGTCGAGGTTCTCGGAGTCGGCGCCGGTGGCGTTCTGCACGACCTTGCCGTCGACCAGCAGGTTGACGCCGGTCTCGATGGAGGGCGGCTTCGCCTGGGTGTCGGAGAGGACGACCTGGTCGAGGTTGAGGTGGCCCCAGCCGCCCGTGTTGTCGTCCACGACCTTGATCTGGGCCTGCTTGCCCTGCAGGTCGGACAGGTCCCAGGAAGACCAGTTCAGGGCCTCGCCGTTGGATCCGGTGGCGGAGCGCACGACCTTGCCGTCCACGATGAGCTCGACCGCGGTGGGGGCGTCGGAGCCGTCCGGGTGGTAGCCGCCTCCGACGAGGAAGTCCAGGTACTTCCTGTCGATGGTGAACGTCGGGGAGGTGAGGGTGCCGGTGGAGGCATCGCCGTTCAGGAAGGTGTTGACCAGGCCGTTGCCGAGGTAGCCGGATACCTGCTGCTGGCCCGGGAGGGCGCCCTGGGCCGGTCCGGTGCCGAAGGCGTCGCCGGTGGTGGTCCAGTCGCCGATGGGGCTGGTGTAGGTGCTGCCCTCGAAGTCGGCGAGGGTTTCGCCGGTGGGTGCCGGCTGGTCGCCCAGGACGGTGCCGGGTTGGTACGGGTGGTTGCCGCCGCCGACCTTGAAGTTGATGTAGTTGCCGGTCACCGTGAATTCGGGCGAGGTCAGAGTGCCGGTGGAGGCATCACCGCCGTGGAAGCTGTTGGCGAAAGCCTTGCCCTCGATGCCCGTGACCTGTGACTGCCAGTCCACCGCCCCGGTCGCCGGCGCGCTGCCGAAGGCGTCACCGGTGGCCCTCCAGTCGCCGAACGAGCCGGACTCGAAGTCCTGCGTGACGGTGCCGCTCGGCGGGGTGTAGCTGCCGTCGTCGTCGGAGGTGAACTTCTTGCCGTTGAAGTCGCCGACGAAGTACTGGGCGCCGGAACCGCCCGCGATGCCGCCGGGGTTGAGGTTGACGGCCAGTACCCACTTGGTCTTCTTCGCGTCGCCGTCGACCGGGAGCGGGAACAGGTCCGGGCACTCCCACACCCCGCCGGTGGCGCCGGCCGGGCCGAAGTCGCTCTGGTGGGTCCAGTGCTTGAGGTCGGCCGAGCTGTAGAAGGAGATCTTGTGCTGGTCGGCGAGGGAGACCGCCATCAGCCAGCGCTGCGTGGGGGCGTACCAGAAGACCTTGGGGTCGCGGAAGTTGTTCGAGCCGATGTCGAGCACCGGGTTGTCGTCGTACTTGGTCCAGGTGGTGCCGCCGTCGGTGCTGTAGGCGAGGGCCTGCTGCTGCTTGCCGGAGGCTTTCTGCGCGCTGGTGTAGACGGCGACGAGCGGAGGGTTCTTCTTCGTCCCGAAGCCGGTGGTGTTGTTCCTGTCCAGCACCACGCTGCCGGAGAAGATCATCTCCTGGTCGTCCTGGGGGATGGCCACCGGGAGCTGCTTCCAGTGCACGAGGTCGGTGCTGACCGCGTGGCCCCAGGACATGTTGCCCCAGGTGTTGCCGGACGGGTTGTACTGGAAGAACAGGTGGTACTTGCCCTTGTAGTAGATGAGGCCGTTGGGGTCGTTCATCCAGTTCTGGGCCGGGGTGAAGTGGAACTGGGGGCGGTACTGCTCGTGGTAGAGGCCGGTGTCGGCCATGGCGGGGGAGGTGGCGACCAGGCCGAGCCCGGACAGGACGGCCAGTGCGGCCAGGAGTCTGCGGCGCGGACGAACGGTTCTGGACATGGCGCTCCTTGCAGGCGTGCGGGCTTCGGCTCAGCCGTAGGGGACTCACGGGTGACGCTTGACGCGTGTCGGGTGCGGGCGGCGGCTTGGCCGTGGCCTCGTCCAAGGCCACGGGTGAGCCCGGTTGTGGGGGCAGCACGGCACCGGCGGCTCCAGCCAGGGGCTGGGGCTGGAAACGTTTCGCCGAACGTACGGGCAACGTGTCGCCGAAGTCCAGACCCTGTGCGGGAAAACTCCCGAATGCGAGGATGAGGGCGGCTGCACGGTGCCATTGATCCCCGGGAGAAATCGTTGTCCAGCGAGCAGAGCGACACAGGTCGGCGAGCGGCGACCATGCGTGACGTCGCGACCATGGCCGGGGTCGGCATCGCCACCGTCTCGCGGGTCGTCAACGGCAAGCCCGTCACCCCTGACCTGGCGCAACGGGTGACGCGCGCCGCCGAGCAGCTCGGCTACCGCCAGGATCTGACGGCCAGCAGCCTGCGCCGGGCCGACCGCCGCACACAGACCCTCGGCCTGGTCCTGGAGGACGCGGCCAACCCCTTCTCGGCCGCGTTGCACCGCGCGGTGGAGGACGCTGCCGCCGAGCGCGGCATGCTGCTCCTGGCCGGGTCCACCGACGAGGACCCGGTCCGGGAACGCGGCCTGCTGAAGACCTTCACCGCCCGCCGGGTCGACGGCCTCATCGTGGTGCCCACCGGGCAGGACGGCGCCGACCTCGACACGGCCCGCCGCGCCGGCACACCCGTCGTCTGCGTGGACCGCCGCACCACAGCGCTGCAGGTGGACACCGTGACGGTGGACAACCGCGAGGGTGTGCGGGCGGCGGTGAAGAGGCTGCACGAGGCAGGGCACCAGCGCGTCGCCTTCCTCGGGGACCTCCGCTCGATCTGGACCGCCGAAGAGCGTTACGCCGGGTTCGTACAGGGGCTCGCCGCGGTGGGATGCGTCCTGCATCCCTCTCTCGTGAGGCGCGACCTGCACGGCGCGGACGCCGCCCAGGAGGCCACCCGCGAACTCCTGGCGCTCGCCCATGCGCCCACGGCACTGGTCTCCGGCCAGAACCTCCTGACCATCGGGGCCCGCATGGCCCTGCAGGAGCGTCAGCTGCAGCGCCGCGTCGCGCTGGTCGGCTTCGACGACCTCCCCCTCGCCGACCTGCTCGAACCGGGCATCTCGGTGATTGCCCAGGATCACTCCGCCATCGGCCGGGAGGCCGCGAACCTGCTGTTCGACCGGCTCGACGGCGCGGGCGGGGCCGCCCGTCACCGGGTGCTGCCCACCCGCTACCTCGCTCGCGGCTCCGGTGAACTCCCCGCTCCCGGGCGCTGACGACTTCCCCGTGAACGAGTCGTTTCCAATGTGTTGACGGGGCGAGCCCCTCGGTGCTTCACTGCCGGAACCGGTACCGAAACCGGTTCCGGAACCGCTGCCGGTACCGGTTCCGTCGATCTCTGTACGATCGGCCCTTCGGTGCGGGAGAACGTCTTCCGCCTCTGCGTCGAGTGAGAGGAGGTGGCATGGGAGTCACCATCGCCGACGTGGCCTCACGGGCCGGCGTCAGCAAGACGACGGTCTCGCGAGTGCTGAACGGCAAAGGCGAGATCAACGAGAACACCGTCCTGAAGGTCCGCAAGGCGATATCGGAGCTGGGCTATGTGCCGAGCGCCGGAGCGGTCGGACTCGCACGCGGCACCACACAGATGATCGGCATGCTGGTCCCGGACATGGCCTGGGCCTGGGCCGGCATCGTGCAGGCGGTCGTCGAAACGCTGGAGACAGAGGGCTTCGGACTGCGCATGCTGACCTGGAACCGCGGTGAGGAGTCACTGCGCAGGCTCGGCCTGCAGGTCGCCGCCAAGTCGTTCGACGGTCTGCTGGTGATAGAGCCCGAGGGCGCCATGGGGTACATCACGGAACTGCACGAAGCGGGCCTGCCGGTCGTGCTGATCGACGATCGCTTCCAGCGGCCGGGATTCCCCTACGTGGCCACCACCAATCGGGAGGGGGGTGCGCAGGCGGCGCGGCACCTGCTGGAGATCGGGCGCCGTCGTCCCCTGGTGATCACCGGTCCCGAGGCGTTCGGCTGTACCCGTGAACGGCTGGACGGCTTCGTCGATGTCTACGCCGAAGCCGGGATCGAGATCGGCCAACGCAGTATCATCCCCGGTGACTTCGACTTCGAACGCTGCCGTAGCGCGGTGGCGCGCGCTCGCGCGGACGGCGTGGAGTTCGACTCGGTCTTCGCGCACAACGACCCCTCGGCGGCCGGAGTGCTGGCCGCACTGCACGAGGCCGGTCTGTGGGTTCCACAGGATGTCGCCGTGGTGGGCTTCGACGACCTCGAGATGGCGTCGTACACCTACCCGGCACTGACGACCATCCGCCAGCCGATGCGGGAGATGGGTGAGGCGGCCGCGCGGCTGCTGCTGGATCACGTGCGCGGATCGCCGAAGGCCGCCCCCTCGTGCATCGTCCCCACCAGCCTCGTGGTCCGTGGCTCGACGTCAAAGCCGGGCTTGAACTGACGCTGCGTCATCCAGATGTGTCCGGCGTCGGCGTCTCACCAACCGTCCGTCTCCGCCGCTCCTGCCCAGCCCCGCAGGCGGGGACGGACCCCATCCGCCCAATGAACCGTCCTACCGGCCCTCGGGCAGGGCGGTAGGTCGGCCAGCTCTACCTGAAGCCGCTCCACGCAGCGGCCCCGACCGGCCTGTTCGCCTGTCGGCCGACTTCATCACCCGCCACGCGGAACCGTGTTCACGCGTCACCACCGAGGTGCGGTTTCCCTCGGCGGGCTTCCTGATCCGGCACACGAACGGTACGCCGGGCACACCCCGCCCGGACGCTGCCCACTCCGGGTCGGACGTTACAGCCGCGACCCGCGGCTGACGGCCGATGCCGCTGCAGACGAACTCACCTCTCGGGCCGGCCCATCCGGGTGACTGCCCGCTTCCACCTCTTCGCCGCCCCCCTGCGCCCCGTAATCGCTCAACGGCAAGGAGCCGCCCCATGCGTACGTCTACTCGTCACACCGTCAGAACCGCCCAGGTCCTGTGCATCACCATCACCGCGGCCCTGGTGGCCACCGGCTGCGGCCGCAGTGCCGACTCCGGGCCCGGCAAGGACGCACCCGCGAAGATCGGCAGCGGCAAGGCCACGGGCAAGGTCGTCATGTGGTCCATGGGCGACACCGACCCGGCCCTGTTGAGCCTGGCCAAGAAGTTCGAGAAGCAGAACCCCGGCGTCAAGGTCCAGATCACCCCGATTCCCTGGGCCTCCGCCCATGACAAGCTGACCACCGCGATCGCCGGCGGCAACACACCGGACATGTCCGTGGTCGGCTCAACGTGGATGGCCGAGATGGCCTCCATGAACGCCTTCCAGGCCACCCCGACGACGTTCAAGTCGTCGAACTTCTACGCCGGCCAGTGGGACACCACCAAGTACAAGAACACCGCCTACGGTGTCCCGTTCGTCGCCGACACCTCGGCGGTCTACTACCGGACCGACATCACCGAGAAGGCCGGCATCAAGGGCCCCCTGGCAGGCGACCGTGAGGGATACATCAAGGACCTCAAGGCCATCCAGGCCACCGCCGGCAAGCAGAACCCCAAGCTGCGCTATGCCAGCGGGTGGTTGATCGGCTTCAACTCCTGGCTCTTCTGGGTGCCGATGGTCTGGCAGCAGGGCGGTGACATCTACGACGCCAAGACCAAGAAGTTCACCTTCGACACCCCGGAGGTCGCCAAGGCGCTGCAGTACTACGCGAGCGTCCCCCAGCAGCACCTGGCGCCGACCGACAAGGAGGACAACGTCCAGGGCTTCCAGGACGGGCTGCTCGCCGTCTACCAGGAGGCTGCCTGGGCCGGCGGCGCCTTCCACAAGGACTCCCCGAAGCTGGACGGCAAGTGGAAGACCATGCCGGTGCCGTACAGCAAGCAGCCCGCCGGGTTCGCCGGCGGCAGCGACCTGGCGGTGTTCAAGGAAGCCAAGAACCCCGAGGCGGCATGGAAGTTCGCCCAGTTCCTCACCGAGCCCGCCAACCTCGCCGCCTACAGCAAGGCCACCGGCGTACTGCCCCCGTCGCCCGCCGCCTGGTCGGAGGGGAAGCTGAACGAGGACGAGACGAAGAAGGCGTTCGAGGAGCAGCTGAAGGTCAGCAAGGCGCCGCCCGCCATCACGACCTGGCAGCAGATCGCCGACGCCATCGACTCCGAACTGGAGAAGCTGTCCCTCGGCAAGGCCACCGTCGCCCAGGTGCAGCAAGCGCTGCAGTCCAAGGCCACCAGCATCGGCA
This sequence comes from Streptomyces sp. NPDC006655, assembly GCF_040703965.1. Lineage (NCBI taxonomy): Bacteria > Bacillati > Actinomycetota > Actinomycetes > Kitasatosporales > Streptomycetaceae > Streptomyces > Streptomyces sp. NPDC006655. The sequence goes on from NZ_JBEYJU010000046.1 coordinate 14,938, forward strand.
CCGGCCGCTGAGCGCCGGCACGTCCGCGGCCCTCCAGCAGCCTTCTCAGCCTTCTTAGGGACGGATGACATCCATGTCCACGAAAACGCTCCCTGGGCGGGACGACGTCCATGAGCCGATCACCGGGCGGCCGGACGGGAGTACCGGCCGCCGGCACTCCGGGGTCCGCCGCACGGCGCGGGCGCAGACCCGGGCCGCCTGGATCCTCGGCGCGCCCTTCCTCGCTCTGTTCGCGGCCTTCATGGTGTTGCCCGTGGTCTGGTCGCTGCTGATGAGCATGACCGACACCGAGAGCGCAGACCTGCGTACTCCGCTGAACGTGTCGTTCATCGGCCTCGACAACTACGTACGGCTCTTCGAGGACGAGCAGTTCGTGCACGCGCTGCGCAACACCGGCGTGTTCGTCCTGGTCGGCCTGCCCCTGACCCTGGCCGCCGGGCTCGCCGCGGCGGTCGCCCTCGACCGCGGCATCCGCCGCTTCCGCGCCGTCTTCCGGGTCGGCTTCTACCTGCCGGTGATCACCAGCGTCGTGGCCGTCGCCGTGATCTGGAAGACGCTCCTGGACCCGCGCGCGGGGCTGGTGAACACCGTCCTGGCCTGGTTCGGGATCGACGGCCCGGCCTGGCTGGCGGACACCCGGTTCGCGCTTCCCGTCATGATCCTCATGGCCGTGTGGCGCAACCTCGGCACCGTCATGATCATCATGCTGGCCGGGCTGCAGTCCGTACCCCAGTCCCTGATGGAAGCGGCCGAACTGGACGGTGCCGGGGCCTGGCAGCGGTTCTGGCGGGTCACCTTCCCGCTCCTGCGCCCCGCCCTGCTGCTCACCGCGGTGACCACCGGCATCAACTATCTGCAGTTCTTCGACGAGCCGTTCGTGATGACCAACGGCGGACCGCTGGACTCGACCCTGTCGGCCACGTTGTACAGCTACAACCAGTTCGGCAACGGCAACTACGACATGGCGTCGGCCGCCGGCTACGTCGTCTTCGTCCTCATCGTCGCGCTGACCGTCCTGCAGTTCCGCGTGCTGCGAGACAAGGACTGATGACCATGAGCACCCTCTCCACCCTTCAGACGGCCGGGCCGGACACGGACCGGACCCTGCGGCGCCGCCGCGTCCGGCAGAACTGGGGCAACCCCTGGCTGTATCTGCCGCTCACCGGCTGCCTCCTGCTGATGATCGCGCCGTTCCTGTGGATGCTGTCGGGCTCCTTCAAGCCCGAGGCCGACATCCGCAGACTGCCGCCCGTTCTGATCCCCACCACACCCACGACCGCCAACTACAGCCAGCTGTTCCGCAGCCTCGACTTCACGAGCATGTTCGCGAACTCCGTGATCGTCTCCCTGGCCATCACCGCGGGCAACCTGCTCTTCTGCTCGATGCTCGGCTACGCCCTGGCCAAACTGGACTTCCGCGGCCGGCGCCTCGTGTTCAGCCTGGTCATCGGCACCCTCATGGTCCCCGCCCTGGTCACCTTCGTACCGCTGTACGTGCTGGTGGCCAACATGAAGCTGACCGGTTCGCTGCTCGGTCTGATCCTGCCGTTCCTGGCCGGTCCGTTCGGGGTGTTCCTGATGCGGCAGTTCATCTCCACCCTGCCCGACGAACTCATCGACGCCGCCCGCGTCGACGGCTGCGGTGAGCTGGCCATCTTCTGGCGGATCATCCTTCCTCTGACCAAGCCGGCCCTGGCCACGCTCGGGATCATCGCCTTCCTCGGCTCGTGGAACAGCTTCCTGTGGCCCCTGGTCGTGGCCCAGAACCAGGACCAGTACACGCTGCCGGTCGGACTCGCCCTGGCCAGCAGCGGCCAGTCCTTCACGCGCTACGGCATCCTGCTCGCCGGCGCCGTGGTCGTCCTGCTGCCGGTGATGCTCGTCTTCCTCCGCTTCCAGCGCCAGTTCGTCGCCGGAATCGCCACCACCGGCCTGAAGTGACCTCCGTCGCTCGCCCTCATCAACTCACTGACCTGCAATGACTCATGACTTGGAGACCACCGTGGGACAGCCGGTCCGCGCCGCCGTGTACCTGGATCCGGACGCCTCCGTGGAAGCGAGAACCGAGGACCTGCTGTCCCGGATGACCCTTGCGGAGAAGGTCGGGCAGCTGCTGATGCTCGACGCCCAGCACGGGGACCTCGAGGACATCGTGTCGGCCAAGCTGGCCGGGTCGGTCCTGCATGTGATGCCCGCGCGCATGCCGGAGGCCATGGAACGGGCCCGGCGGACACGGCTCGGCATTCCGCTGCTGACCGCCGACGACTGCATCCACGGCCACTCCTTCTGGCCGGGCGCGACCATCTTCCCCACACAGCTCGGCATGGCCTGCACCTGGGATCCCGCTCTGATCCACCGGGTCGCCCGTGCATCCGCGATCGAGATCTCGACGACCGGGATCCACGGGACGTTCTCCCCGGTGCTGTGCATCACGCGGGACCTGCGCTGGGGCCGGATCAACGAGACGTTCGGCGAAGACCCCTACCTGATAGGCGAGTTGGGAGCCGCGATGGTGCGCGGCTACCAGGGCGAGGGCCTCGCTGACCCGACCGCCGTGCTGGCGTACGCCAAGCACTTCGCGGGCTACTCCGAGACCCTGGGCGGACGCGACGCCAGCGAGGCGGATCTCAGCCCGCGCAAGCTGCGCTCGTGGTTCCTCCCCCCGTTCGAGCGGGCGGCCCGGGCCGGCTGCCGGGCCTTCATGCTGGGCTACCAGTCGATCGACGGGGTGCCCATCACCGCCAACGAATGGCTGATCAACGACGTGCTCAAGGGCGAGTGGGGCTTCACCGGCACGCTGGTGACCGATTGGGACAACGTCGGCCGGATGGTCTACGACCAGCGGACCTGCGCCGACTACGCCGAGGCGGCGGCGGTCGCCGTCAACTCCGGGAACGACCTGATCATGGCAACGCCGGCGTTCTTCGAGGGCGCCCAGGAGGCGGTCGCCCACGGCCTGGTCGAGGAGAAGCGGATCGACGACGCGGTACGGCGGGTGCTGCGGCTGAAGTTCGAGCTCGGGCTCTTCGAGGACCCCCGTGCCCCCGACCCCGAGCGGCAGGCGCAGGTGATCGGCTGCCGCGAACACGCCGACCTCAACCTGGAGACCGCCCGACGTTCCCTCGTACTGCTGCGCAACGAGGGGATCCTGCCCCTCGAGGGCGGGCTGACCGCGGACGGAACCGGCCGCGCCACAGGCCGGGGCACGCCACGCACCATCGCGGTCATCGGCCCCAACGCCGACAGCCCGGAGGCCATGCTCGGCGACTGGGCGGGTGCCACCGGCCAGGTGCCGTGGATGCCCGAAGGACATCCACGCGAATTGGTGGAGACGGTGCTGGACGGCCTGCGCGCCGTCGTCCCCGCCGACTGGACCGTCACACACGCCCGCGGAGCCGACATCGAAAGCCCCGCCTTCGATCCCGACCAGTGGGTCGCCGGGCCCGACGGCCAGCCGCAGCCGCCCGTGTTCCTCCCCGCCCCGGTCGATGAGGCACAGCTTCGGGAGGCCACCGCCGCTGCGGAGGCCGCGGACTACGCCGTCGTGGTCGTGGGGGACACCATCGCCCTCACGGGCGAGGTGCGCTCCACGGCCACCCTCGACCTCCAGGGAGGCCAGATCGCGCTGCTGGACGCGGTCGCCGCCACCGGCACGCCCATGATCGTCGTACTGCTGCAGTCCAAGCCGAGCACCCTCCCCGACTCGGCACTGAACGCGGCAGCGCTCATCGAGGCGTTCAACCCGGGCATGCGTGGCGGCCGCGCCGTCGCCGAACTCCTTCTCGGGCTCACCGAACCCAGCGGCCGGCTCCCGGTCTCCTTCGCACGCCACGTCGGGCAGCAGCCGGTCTACTACAACCAGGTGCGGGGCCAGCACGGTGACCGCTACGCGGACCTCACCCAGGACCCCCTGTTCGCGTTCGGCGAGGGGCTGAGCTACACCACCGTCACCTACTCCGACCTCACCGTGCACGAGGACGAGGTCTCGGCCGACGGCACCGTCCACGCCACGGTGCGACTCACCAACAGCGGAAACCGTCCGGCCCTGGAGACGGTCCAGGCGTACGTCAGCGACCTGACCACCAGCGTCACTTGGGCCGAGCAGGAGCTGAAGGCGTTCATCCAGGCCGAAGTCCCCCCCGGTGAAACCCTCGCCGTCGATATCAGCGTCCCTGCCGGACACTGCTCACTCGTCACCGCCGACAACCGTCGCGTGGTCGAACCAGGCGCGTTCATGCTCCGCGTCGGCCCCAGCTCACGACGGGAGCAACAGCTCAGCGCGGGATTCCGCATCCGGGCCTGAGGGCCGGCGCCCGGCTGCCCCAGGGGCGGTCCGGCGGGCCCTGCCTGACATACCGAAAGGCACGCGTGTGTCCACTCCACCCCTCGATCCGCACTACCCCGTCGCGCATCTGCGCCCGCCCCGCAACTGGGTCAACGACCCCAACGGGCTGGTCTTCCACGACGGCTACTACCACGTCTCCTACCAGTACAACCCGTACGGCGCGACACACGCGAACCTGCACTGGGGCCACTTCCGCAGTCCCGACCTGCTGAGCTGGGAGCCGTTGCCGATCGCCCTGTCCCCCACGCCCGGCGGCGTGGACGGCGACGGCTGCTTCTCCGGCAACGCCGTCTCCGACGGCGACCGGCTCGTCGCCTTCTACTCCGCGCACCTCGTGGCGCGCTCCCCCCAGCACCAGCCGGTCACCTGCGCCGTCTCCCACGACGGCGGCACGACCTTCCGCCCGCGGGGCGAACTGCTCATACCCGAGCTGCCCGAGGACTGCACCATGTACCGCGACCCGTACGTCTGGCGGGACGTCGACGACTGGCGGATGCTGGTCGGCGCCGCTCTCGCCGACGGCCGCGCCGCCACCCTCCTGTACGACTCACCCGATCTGGAGACCTGGACCTACCGAGGGCCCTTCGTCGCCCGCCACCCGGAGCCCATCGGCGACACCCTTGAGCTCACCGGCGAGGGCTGGGAATGCCCCCAGTACCTCCCGGCAGCCGGCGGACAGGCCGCCCTCATCTTCAGCACCTGGACCGAACCCACTGGCCCGCAGCGCGTCGCGGCCCTGATCGGCGAAGAGCACGACGGCCGTTTCAAGGCCGGCGCACCGGTGTGGGCGGACCACGGCCCGGACTGCTACGCACCCGCCCTACTGCGTGCACCTGGGGGCAAATGGCTGTTGTGGGGCTGGTCCTGGGAAGCCCGCGACCAAGCCTGGGCCGTCGCCGGTGGATGGGCCGGCGTCCTCACGCTGCCCCGTGAGATCCACGTCGGCGCCGACGGCACCCTGCGCCAGCGGCCCGCCACCGAGCTGCTCGCGCTGCGCGGCGAGCGCACCGTGCAGGCCGAGGGAGCGACCCATGGCCCGCAACCGGTGGAACTGGGCAGCGTGGGAAGGGCCTTCGACCTGACAGCCCGTCTGGAGCCGACCGGGATCGCAGGCCTGCGACTGCTCACCACCCCGGACGGATCCGAGTACCTCGACATCCGCCTCGATCCGGACGCGGGCGAACTGGTCGTCGACCGCTACCACGCCTCCCTCGACTCCCGTGCCCACGGCGGCGCCTACCGGATGCCCTGCTCCACCGGACAGCCGGTCGACCTGCGCGTGGTCGTCGACCACTCCATCGCCGAGGTCTTCCTGACCTCTACCGGCCAGGTCCTCACGATGCGGTTCTACCCGACAGGGCAGGGCCCGTGGCGACTTCAGGTCCGCACCGCACCGGGCACGCGCCTCCGCTACGCGGTCGACGCGTGGGAGCTGCACCCGCTCGTGGTCAAGACGCTGACCGCCGGCGCCGCAGAGCAGTACTGAAGAACAGGTCTGAAGGAGGATCCTCAATGAGCTCGCATGGTTTTGGACGACGTCAGTTCCTCACCACCGCAATCGGCGTCGCCGCAGCCTGGACCCAGGTTTCCGGCAACGCTTCCGCCGCCACCTCGTCGCGTAGTTCGTCCGTGCAGGTCTGGCTGACCGACATATCAGCCAAGAAGTGGGTCGTCGCCCAGAGCGATGTGCTCTTCCGGACGAAGAGCACGGGCAACCCGCTGACGATCAAGGTCGACGACAGCGTCAAGTACCAGAGGATCCAGGGCTTCGGGGCGGCCATGACCGACTCTTCGGCCTGGCTCATCAACAAGCTGCCCACCGCTGACCGGGCGAAGCTGGTACAGAAGCTGTACGACCCCTCGAAGGGCATCAGCCTCAGCCTGATCCGCACGCCGATGGGCGCCACGGACTTCAACGCGTCCGGCGACTACTCCTACGACGACATGCCGGCGGGACAGACGGACCCGACGCTGTCCGGCTTCTCGGTCCGGCACGACGAGAAGTACATCATTCCGGTCCTGCGGCAGGCTCTCGCACAGAACCCGTCTGCCAAGATCCTGGCCAACCCATGGAGCCCGCCAGGCTGGATGAAGACCTCGGACTCCATGATCGGCGGCACCCTCAAGAGCGACTACGCTTCCACGCTGGCCGACTACTTCGTGAAGTTCATCAAGGCTTACGACAAGGCCGGTGTGCCCATCTCCTACATCACACCGCAGAACGAGCCCATGGGCACGCCCAGTTGGCCCGGCATGTTCCTGTCCGCCTACCAGGAATCCGCGGTGATCCAGGAGATCGGCCAGGCGTTCGCGGCCAACCGCATCTCCACGAAGATCCTGGCCTGGGACCACAACTGGGATGTGCCCTCGTATCCCGAGACGATCTTCAGCGACCCCGCAGCCTCCCAGTACACTGCCGGCACCGGATGGCACATCTACAGCGGCAACCCGACCTACCAGACTTTGGTCCACAACGACTTTCCGGGCAAGGAAACCTACATCACGGAGGCCAGCGGAGGCGTCTGGCAGAGTGACGACGAGACGGCGTTCAATGACGCCCTCGGCACGTGGATCATCAAGGGCATGCGCAACTGGGCCAACGGCGTGATGCTCTGGAACACCGCCCTCGACCCCAAATTGGGTCCGCTCAACAGCGACACCAACGGCATCCCCATGTGCCGGGGACTGGTCACGGTCGATCCGGACAGCGGGCAGGTGTCCTACAACGTGGACTACTACGCACTCGCTCACGCCAGCCGGTTCGTGAAGCCCGGAGCGCATCGCATCTACTCGAACACCTTCGGGGAAGGAAGCATCGAGAGCGTCGCGTTCCAAAACCCGGACGGCTCGAAGGTCCTCATCGCGTACAACTCCGGCAGCGCCGCGAAGAACTTCAGCGTGGCGGACGGGACGCAGTCCTTCGACTACACCCTGAACGCCGGCGACGCCGTCACGTTCACCTACACGGGCGTGCGCAGCGGCGGGACCCCCGCGGCGACCAATGTCTCCGACCCGACCCATGACTTCACGTTCAAGTCGTCGCCGGGGCCGATGACGGTCACGTACGACCCGGCACTCCTGCAGTACCAGAACGCCGTCCGCACCGGAAGCAAGCTGCTCACGTACTCCCTGCCGATGGGAGCGTCCATCAAGACGCCCGGAACGTCACTGAGCCGTGGCAAGTGGACCGCCACGGCCTCGTCGAGCCCGGACTGGGGCGCGGCCTCGAACGCGCTCGACGGCGACATCAACAGCCGGTGGAGTCTCGGCCAGGGGACGACCAGCGGCGCCTGGTTCCAGGTCGACCTGGGGAGCCCGACGAGCTTCAACAAGATCGTCTTCGCCACCGGGGAAAGCAACTCCTTCGACTACGTCACCAAGTACCAGATATATGTCTCGGACGACGGGGCCGACTGGGGCAGCGCGGTCGCGAACGGCAGCGGGAACATAGGGAAGATAGCCGTCACCTTGCCGGAGCAGACGGCACGGTACATTCGCATCGTCTGTGTCGCGGCATCCGGTTTCTGGTGGAGCATCGCCGAAATCAACGTATACGGATCCTCGGGTGGAACCGGCTCGATCGCAGCCCCGACAGCGGTGCCCAAGGGCCTCCGGCTGAAGACCTGGACCAGTCCGGAAGGGGAGCAGGTCACCGCGGTGTTCAACGGCACCGCTAGCAGCCGGAGCTTCCCGGTGTCCGCCGACGGCTCGTACGCCTACACCCTGCCGAGCGGAACGTCGGCGATGTTCACCACGCAGAAGCTGTCCAGCTTCCCCGCACCGGTCTTCGGAAGCCTGAAGCCGAAGCAAGGCATACCGCGTGCCAAGTTCACGATCAGCGGCTCTCACTTCGGTGACGCGCAGGGGCTGGGTACGGTGCGTTTCGGCAAGCTCTTCGCCGAAATCGACAGCTGGTCGGACACGAGCATCAGCGCGTACGTGCCGAGCGGTCTTGCAGTGGGGACGTACAAGGTCTCGGTGAACGGTGCCGGCGGAGCGAACGCGGGTTCAGCTTCGTTCGACGTCATAGACCTGGGGCCCGCGCTGTCGCGCACGGGCTGGACCGCCACGACCTCCGACACAAGCCCGTACAACGACGGTCCTGCGAACATGCTGGACGGCGACTCCGGCACCCGGTACAGCTCCGGAAGGGGTCAGTACGAGGGTCTCTGGATCCAGGTCGACATGCAGCAGACCCAAACGTTCGACAAGATCCTGCTGGATGTCGGCAGTAACACCGGCGACTATGCGCGAAGCGCGGACGTCTACGTCTCCACGAACGGAACCGACTGGACCAAGGTATCTTCCATAGAGGAAGGCCAGCGAGTCGAGCTGATCTCCTTCCCGACCCAGACGGCCCGCTACATCAAGATCGTCAACGCCGGCGATGTCGCGAGTAACTGGTGGTCGATCGCGGAATTCACCGTGTACAAATGATCTCGGGTTCTCATGGCCGGAGTGACAGGCCTGGCCGAGGGTGTCGCTCCGGCCGTAAGAGCACCTGACATGATCTTGTTGAAGTGCCCAGACGGCGTGACCGAGTGCCGATTTGGCCGTTCGGGACGGTGTGAGCACTCGGCCATGGATTGTGGACGAGTACTTGTGGGGCTGGTCGAGCCGCTGCTGCCGCCCTGGCCGGAGAAGTCGCCGGGGCCGCACGGTCCGCAGGTGATAGCCGTGCAGCACGTTCGACTCGTCTCCGCAGCCCGGGCATGCAGCCGGGCCCTCGGGCGTCCGCGCCGGCAACACCCGCGGCACCAAACCCACTGCATGGGTCTCCACCGACGAGAACCACGGCTACCTCGGCCAGCCCACCGACGCCACCACCGGCCTGGACCTCCTCGGAGCCCGTAACTACGACCCAGCCCAGGGCCGCTTCCTCACCCCCGACCCGATCTTCCAGGCCGGCGACCCAAACCAGATGGGCGGCTACACCTACGCCGCTGACAACCCCGCAAGCAGCAGCGACCCCACCGGTTACGACGACTGGTACAACGACCCGTCTTCGAAGTGAACCGGCCGGACCGCTCGGCCCGCCGGCTGATGGAGAAGTCGGACCCGCTCGACGCTCAGGCCGCCGCTCGAGCTGTACTCAGCGGTCGCGCCCGGGCCCGGGCCAAGTCCGGCGACGGTCCGGTGCACAGTGCCCGGTTGTTCAAGCCGGCCAAGGACTCCGCGGTCAAGGCCCGTACCCAGGCGATCAACCAGCTCAAGGCCGTCCTGGTCATCGCCGACCCCGCCCTGCGGGAACGGTTGTCGAGCTTGGGCAATGCCGAGCTGTTCCGCACCTGCGCGACCCTCAGCCCACCCGATGGTGGGGGAGACGAGGACGCGGTGACCCAGGCCACCCACCTGACGTTGCGCATGCTCGCCGAGCGCATCGAACAGCTCACCGGACAGATCCATGAGCTGAACCAACGCCTGACCCGGCTCGTCGAACACCACGCCCCACAGCTACTCGTACCGGTGGGCATCAGCCCGGACAGCGCAGTCACCTTGCTGATCACCATGGGAGACAACCCCGAGCGACTGAACACCGAGGCATCCTTTGCTGCCCTTTGCGGAGTCAGCCCCGTCGAATACTCCTCGGGCCGTCGGAGCACGCGCCGGCTCAACTACGGCGGCGACCGTCAGGCGAACGCCGCCCTGCACCGCATCGTCTTCACCCGGCTGCGCCACGACCCGCGCACCCAGGCGTACTTCAAACGCCGCACCCAGGAAGGCAAGACCCGGCGTGAGATCATCCGATGCCTCAAGCGGTATGCCGCCCGAGAGGGCTTCAACCTGGTCAGACCGATATCCGGCGTCCCCTCGTTATAGGGGCGTCTGTTCGACGAGAAGCCTCGCCGGTGCGGTCCGACGCGGCTTCTCAAACAGGTGCGTGCAACGTCCGTCGAGGGCACCGTTGCGCCCGGCTTCTCCCCTCCTGAGCACCCGAAGCAAGGAGGGGGCGCCGCCGCTGTGACGGCCGAGGCCCAGCCTGTCACCCTGGGACTCTCCGCACCCAAGCGGGAGGCGCCCTTCGCTCCTGCAAATCCAACCGCCTTGAGGAGTGTTCACGGTTCAGGACGGCATCCGCAGGGCGAGCAGGGCCACGTCGTCGGTGTTGCCGGGCGGCATGCGGCCGAGTAGCTGATCGCACAGAGTGTCGAGCGGTTCGTGGGCGAGGGCGAGGGCGTGGTGGCGCAGACGGGTGAGGCCGGTGTCGAGGTCGCTGCCGGGGATTTCGATCAGGCCGTCGGTGTAGAGCAGCAGGGTGGAACCCGGCGGCAGCGACTGCGCGGCGTTCGGTCGGCTGCCGACGGTGCTCGAACCGGCGCCGAGGAGGAGCCCCTGCCCGGCTTCGAGGTACTGCGCCTGTCCGTCCTGGGCCAGCAGGAGGGGCGGCGGATGCCCGGCGCTGGTCCACCGCAGCGTCCATGGGCCGGTGTGCGGGCTGCCTTCGAGCAGGGCGAGGACGAGGGTGGCCATGGGGACGGTGGTGATGGCGGGCAGGGCGTCGTCGAGGCGGTCCACGACAGCACCGGGTGGGCCGGGGCGGTCCCAGGCCAGTGACCGCAGGATGCCGTGCAGTTGTGCCATGCCGGCCGCGGCGATGAGATCGTGACCCACGACGTCGCCGATGACCAGCGCGAGCGTGCCGTCCTTCAGCTCGAAGGCGTCGTACCAGTCGCCACCGACCTGGGAGCCGGCCGGGGCGGGCTGGTAGCGGGCGGCCAGTTGCAGGCGGCCGAGCTGGGGCAGCGGGGCGAGCAGGTTGCGCTGCATGGCCTCGGCGACGGCACGCTGGCGGCCGAACCGGCGGGCGTTGTCGATGACCAGGCCGACCCGGCGGCCGATGTCGCCCACCACTTTCAGATCGTCGGTGTCGAAGGGGGACTCCGGGTCGGTGCGCACCAGCGTCAGGGCGCCGGCGACCTGACGGGCGGAGCCCAGCGGCACGGTGATGGCGGATGTCGCGCCCACCGCCCGCAGGAAGCCGCTGTGGACGGCGGCCAGGGCAGAGCCGGCCGGCTCGGTGACGTCTGCTTCGCGCTGCAGGACGGGATCACCGCCGTTCAATACCTGGACGAGCGGAGAGTGGGCTCTTCCCACCTCCGTCTGGGGCAGGCGCTCGCGCCAGTCCTCCTGCGCGGCGTGGCGGCCCCCCGGGCCCGTCACCGCCACACGGTGGACCTGTCCGGTACCGACCCGCAGGTCCACCGCCGCCCAGTCGGCCAGGCGGGGAACCAGCAGGCGGCCCAGCCGGGCGAGGGCCTCGTCGATCTCGAGTGTCTGACCCAGCACGTCGGTGATCTCCGCCACCAGCGTCAGCCGCTCGGTGCGGTCCTCCAGAGCCCGCGTGTAGGCCGCACGCTCCCGGCGCGTGCTGCGGTCGCCGGCGGCGTCGGTCAACAGCACGGCCATGCCCTGGAAGGCGCTGTCGTCCTTCAGCGGGGAAGCGGACCAGGAGATCGCGGTCAGACGGCCGTCACCGCGCAGCCAGATCTCACCCTCCCCCCGTGCCTCGGCTCTCTCGGCCAGGGACCGCAGTAGTGGGCACTGCTCCCGGGGCACCGGGCCGCCGGCCGCGTCCCGGTGCAGCAGGTCGTGTGCGTCCTCGCCCCGCATGGCGGCGGCGGCACGGCCCAGCAGGCGCTCGGCGGCCGGGTTGGCCGCGAGAATCCGTCCGGTGGGGTCCACCACGATGAGGGCTGTGCCCAGCCGTCGGACGACCTGCCCCCAGAAATCCGGCTCGGCCGCCGACCGGCACCGCCCCTCATCTCCCATGTCCTCCACCATGCCGCCTTTCCAGCCATGCAAACCCTCGCCGGAAACCGCGGACGCGTTGGCAGGCCGACACACCAGCGGATCGACGACTCGGAGTTGACAACGATCGGTACGACCTGCATCAACGCTATGCCCGAGCGGCAGGGAACGGGCTCGTCTCGGCCGGTCCAAGTCGTACGGCCCAGGAGTACGCCGGAGTTACCGAGGATCCTCCGAACACCGGTCGAACACTGTGTCGTTATCGGTGATCCCATACGCCGGGCCGGTTCCGGTCGGCCCGAGGCAGGGTTCGCGTCATGACTGCGACCATCTCCCGCCCGGCTTCACCCGAAGGCGGGCTCGCCCCCGTCCCTCGCCTCACGCTCGCTCCCACCGGTTCCGCAACGGCCCTGCTGGACGGCGCCTGGTGGCCGCGCTCGCGCGACCGCGTCAGCAGCCACCTCAAGGGGAGCCGTGAGGCGGCGCAGCCCCGCCGGCAAGCCGACGGGGCTGTTCCGGCAGTTGCGTTTCACCGGATCACTGCAGCCGGGCACCGGGACAGGGCTCTGGAGTACGCCGCCGGCGCCGGTGCGTCATGCTGGGGCGGTGCTGATAACTGCCAGGACCCGGGCGCGCCGCAGTGGCGCTCCTATGCCGTAGCCGGGTACCCGCATTCCTGCCTTCGGACCGGCACCCTGGTGCTCGTCGGCCGGAGCCTGCGGATGTCGCCGGGCTTTGACGTCGTGAGATCCTCCCCGGAGGGTGGCCGCTGTCGATGAACCTCCGCGCTGGCAATCGGGGCGAAACGGCATGGAAGGGATATAAGACACTAGCCTCGGGTCATGGTGACGCGTACCCGGCTGTATCACGACGGCACTCTGGTCCTGGAGGACTTTCCCGTCGGTGACGTCCCTGCGCATCTCGCTGATCCGGCGTCGGTCCTGTGGCTGGACCTGCACCGGCCCGGAGCCGCTGAACTCACCATGCTCGGTCAGGAGTTCGGCATCCACGAACTGGCTCTGGAAGATGCCGCCCAGCGTGGACAGCGGCCGAAACTCGACCGCTATCGCACCCACGAGTTCCTCAGCGCCTATGCCGTGACCGTCAGCCCGGACGGTGCGCAGCTGACGTACAGCGAGATCGCCGTGTTCCTCACCGGCCAGGCCATGATCACCGTCCGCAAGGACGACGGTCTCGACATCGAGGACGTCGTCGCCCGCTGGGACGAGAGCCCGGACCTGGCCGGCCACGGCGTCGGATTCCTGCTGCACGGTCTGCTCGACCATCTCGTGGACGGACACTTCGCCGCCGTCCAGCAACTGGACGACAGCATCGAGGAGCTGGAGGGCCTGCTCTTCGCGGCCGGGCGCCGTGAGATCGAAGCCGTGCAGCGCCGGGTCTTCGCACTGCGCAAATCACTCGTCCGGCTGCGCCGCGTCGTGCTTCCGATGCGCGAGGTGGTCAACGGGCTCATGCGCCCCGGCCTGCACCTGATCACCGACCCTCTCGTCCCGTACTACCAGGACGTCTACGACCACGTGCTGCGTGCGACCGAGTGGACGGAATCACTGCGGGACCTGGTGGCCTCGGTCATGGAGACGAACCTCTCGGTCCAGGCCAACAGCATGAATCTGATCATGAAGAAGGTGACGAGCTGGGCCGCGATCATCGCCGTTCCCACCGCGATCACCGGCTACTACGGCCAGAACCTCCCCTATCCCGGTTTCGGCCGCGAGTCGGGATTCATCACCTCCGCCGCCGTCATCGTGCTCCTGTCCGCATTGCTGTATCTGACGTTCAAGCGCAAGGACTGGCTCTGACCTGCACCGGCACCGGCGACCAGGTCCCGAAGGCGGGAAACTGCCTGGTCATCCCGGGCTTTTCGGGCCGGTGAGCGGAGTAGTGTGAAGGCACCGGGAGTTTTTCGCGCACCGGCTCCGCTGCGGGTGCCGTTTCCGGTGATCGACAGCGCCGGGCCGCACCCGCGAGCCCGGGGACAGGTCCGCGCCATGGCCGTGACCATTGACCGTACGACATCGAGCAGGCGCACGCCGCCGCCGGCGGCCCGGCTGTCCCTGAGCCCAGCGCCGGGCGGGCTGGACGGAATGTGGTGGCCTCGCTCCCGTGCCCTCACCCGTGAGCTGCCCACCCTGACGGCCGCGCTGGGCGATCTCTGGGGTCGTATCACGGGTGTCACCGTGCACCCGGCCTACTGGCCCGTCCTGCCGCACTGGGTGTCCGACGCCGGGCGCACCGTGCAGGTGGACTGGTCCACCGAGGAGCAGGATCCGCACAGACTCACTCTCCTCTCCGCTGACGGCCACCGGGACGTGCTGGTGATTCCGCCGGAAACCGGTGCTGACGCCGCCGCGCAGCTGATGGCAGGCGACGGCATCGATGTCCCGGCCCGGGAGCAAGCGGCAGACAGGATCGATGCACGAAACAGGGAGGAAGCCTGGGAGGCCGACGGCGGAGCAGGTCGACCGTCGTCCCTGCCCCGGCCCACCGGCTCGGCGGGGCCCTCGCCCGCCGGTCGGCGGAGGTGAGATCCCGTGCTCGTCGTCGCCGTGGCCGTGCTGGTCGTCCTGATCGCCGTCGGAGTCGTTCTGATCCACCAGCTCAACGGTCAGCACGACGAACGGATCGCTGCCTTCCACTACAGCGATGTTCTGCCGGGGGTCGGGCGTCGGCCCCGGAGGCGCCGTCGGTCGACGGTGGGCGCGAGCCTTCCGATGCGCCCCACCGCGACGGCTGCCGCAAATGACATCGACTTCGGCCCGACGGACGGCAGAGGAAGGCGCGTCATGGCGATTTTGCGAGACCGGAAGACGTACCGCGAGAGGATCATGCAGGCTCTGTACCAAGCCGCCGAGGGCGATCGCCTCCTGGGCGTCGACGGGGCGAAGCTCCGCACCGACCTCGGCATCCCTGAGCAGGACATGGCCGCTGCCTGCATGTACCTGGCGGGCGAAGGCTGGGTCGTCGTGGACTGGGGGAGGGGCAACACGCCCGCGATGATCACGCTGACGCACCAGGGGATCCGGCAGATGGAGACGGAAGAGGAAGGACGTGGCTGAGCCGCCGCGTCGCTTCTCGGACCGAAGCGAACCCTCGCAAGGATCTTCATGTCGGATGAGTCCCTTTGGCGTAACGTGGAAAGCGGGTCGGCGCACGCTCACGTGCAATGACCCGGAAGGGCGGCTCCGGCGGGTATGCGCCGGAGCCGTTGCCCGTTTCCGTGACCGCGCCGTGCGGTGAGGTGCTCGCGCGAGCGTCGTGCGGAGTACGGTGAGGGAGCAGGGTCGTACGCGGTCGCATGCTCCGCGGTGGCACTGACCTTTACGACGGGCGGACATCATGGCCGACTCGGACACCTCCGATCATCTCCCCCGGCTCCTGCCGGACGCCGTTCACCGGCCCGTGAGACCGGGGACGGCCCTGCTGAGGCTGGAGACGACGCACGCGCGCGAGGGAATCCTGGACGGCGCATGGTGGCCGCGGTCCCGGGACATAGGTGCCGAGCTCCCCTCGCTGATCTCCGCGTTGACCGAGCATCTCGGGCCCATCACCCGGGTCGGTCTGGACGGGAGCGCCTGGGACGGACTGCCGCCCCGGGTGATGGTCGACGGCCGAGTCGTCCACATCGACTCCTTCCCGGTCGGTGACGACACCGTCCTCGTCACCCGGGGCGACCGGGACCATTTCTCCCTGATGCTGGTCCCTCCGGGCACGTCGCCCGACGCGGCACGCGCCGCGATGACCAGGGCCGTACGGGCCGACAACGTCACCGAGGCCCATCAGATCCTCATCGATACGGGCGGTGACACGCCGTCTACGCCGGCCTGACACGTCCGTCGCGGATCGACTCCCCGTCGGCCTGGACCCTAGATGCGGGCGAACTTCTCGGTCTGCTGGGCGAATTCCTGAGCCATGGCGGCGCTGACCGTGGGCCTGGTGTCGCGGATCGTGTCCAGGTAGTCGTCGGTGGTGGGGGTGGTCCGGGTTCCGGTGTCGAAGGTGAGCTCGAACTGGGCCTGGGAGACGGTTCGCGCCGCATGGGCGATGTCAGCGGGGGTGAACCCCTCGCTGGCGGACGCGAGTACCGCGCTGTCGGCCTGCGCCCCCGCTCGGGCCAGGTAGCTCTCCCACAGTGCGGTCCTGGCGGTGTGGTCGGGAGGGCCGATCGGGAGGACGTAGTCGAAGCGGCCGTGGCGCAGGAACGCGGAGTCGAGCGTGGTGACGTTGTTCGTGGCGCAGACGAGCAGCCGCCCGTCCTGGCTACGGAACCGGACGATCGCTTTGAGCAGTTCGTTGACGACGCCGACAGCGGTCGCGTCCGCGCCGCCGCGTTCGCCGGCGATCTCCTCGACCTCGTCGATGAAGACGAGGACGCGGTCGAGCCGGGCGATCTCGTCGAAGCGCCGGTTGAGCCCGGTCGCCAGGCCGTACTCGGCGGCCAGACGGGCGGGGAACAGTTCGAGGAAGGGCCATCCCAGGCGGCTGGCGATCGCGTGCGTGAACGTGCTCTTGCCGGTCCCGGGCGGGCCGAACAGCATCACCGCCCGTGGCAGTTCCACTCCGTGCTGGGCGGCCAGTTCGGGATGGGCCAGCGGCAGGACCAGGCGCCGCTCGATGAGCCGCTTCTCCCGTTGCATGCCCGCGACCTTCTGCCACAGTCCCCCCGGTGGCAGCTCCGCTCCGAGCGAGGACAGCGTGCCGGCCGACTGCGGGGTCACCGGCCCGCGCTTTTCGAAGAAGACCAGCCCGGGGCGGGCGCCGAAGTCGCAGTTGCGCAGGGCGGTGGCACCGGTCTCGCCCTCGGGCAGGGCGGCGTGCACCGCGCGGACGCCGGCGGCGAAGAGCCGTTGCTCAAGGGCGGTGATCAGGGCACTGCCTAGCCCGCGCTGCCGCCAGGTGGGCGCCAGGCAGATGCGCAGGATCCATGCCCGTTCGCCCTCCACCCTGCTCACCGCGGCGCCGATCAGCACGTCGTCGGCCGTGGCCACCACAGCCGGGTGACGGGTCTGGAGGGCCGTCACGGCGTCCGAGAGAGGGAAGAGCGGCGGCTCCTCGGTGGTGCCGCTCTCCATGTCGACACGGATCAGCGCTTCGAGATCGTCCTGTGTGTAGTCCCTGACGCGCCAACCCGTCATGACCAGCTCCGCGTGTTCGGCCGTACTCCCATCATCAGCCGATGCCCGCAGGACGCGCGACAGGCGACGGTCACGAGTCCTCCCTGGTGGCACGGATCGCTCGGGCCGCAGTCGGGTCACGCCTCGTGTTCCGTTCGGCCCGTCGCTCCCCATCAGTCCGCCGGGCCTCGGCGAGGAGTATCCTTGTGATTACCGAGAGCATCTCGTACACCGGCTTCCACGCCGGGTCGTTCTCGGCGAGTGATGACAACCGGGCCGGCCGTGACCGGCCCGGGGTTGGGTCCGCGCCATGACCGCGACCATTCCGTTCACACCCGCAGTCGGAGGCCAGGCCCCTTCTTCGTCACCGCTCCGACTCACGCTGGCGCCGGTCGGCGCCCCTCCGGCCCTGATCGACGGTGCCTGGTGGCCCCGTTCGCGCAGCCTGACGGAGCAGCTCCCGGCGCTCGTCGAACGTCTCGACCCGCTGTGGGGGCGGATCACCCGGATAGCGGTGAGCCGCACGTTCTGGCCGGTGATTCCGGGAGAAGTGCCCGCGCACGGCCACATGGTGCGCGTCGGCTGGTCGCCCGCCGGGCAAGACCCGCACAAGCTGTTGCTGCTGTCCTACACGTTCGGCTGTTGGAACCTGCTGGTGATCCCACCGGAGACAGCGCCGGCCACCGCGGCCCGGCTCATGGCCACGGCCACCGACCCGTCGCGGAGCCTCACGGCGACCGGCCTGATGCGTGAGGCCGAACGTTTGCGGGCAGCGGCGGAGGCAGAGGCAGCGGCAGTGGCCGACTCGGACTCTCTCCGGGAGGCGGTCTGGGACGCCGAAGGCGGACACGACGCGCGGCGCCCCGCGTCGCGTACTCCTGACGGACCGGTCACCGGCCACATGCCAGCCCGGCAGTAGGAGTGTGAGACACATGGGCACCCTGGTGACGGTGAGTGTGCTCCTCGCGATGATCGTCTTTGGTGTGATCGTGATTCAGCTGTTCACCGCGAGTCACGATGACCGCATGGAGACCCTTGCCTCCGGCCGTACCCGGCGGTGGCGGTTCTCGCCATGGCACCGCACGGAGAAGTGAACCCGCTCCAAGGAGGATCGCGGAGCCGGCTCCGCCGGTAGGACGTTCGTAGACACCGGCGGGAGCGTAACGGTCAGCGTGTCGTCGGCCATGTCCCCGGTGGTGCGGCTGCCGGCTCACTCCAGGAGGGCGAGATGGTCGGTGGCGCCCCCGCGTCATTCGATCAGCAGGAGCGTCGCGTCGTCCGGCGTGATCCGGCCCCGCGCCCGTTGCAGCGTGTGGGAGAGGCTGCGCGCCACCGTCCGGATCTGCCGCGCCGGGGGTCCAAGGCGGTTCACCCAGTCGATGAGCTGTTCCTCACCGAATTCCTCACCGCCGACATCGCGCTCCTCGATCAGTCCGTCGGTGAAGCACATGATCCGCTCGCCGGGCTCAAGGGTCACTTCACTGATCCGGGGCTCGTGACCGCCGAAGCCGACGGGCAGCGTCGTCGGGCCCTGCAGCCGTCGTACGACACGGTGTCCACGGATCAGCAGAGGAGCGGGATGTCCGGCGTTGACCCACTGAAGCCTGCCCGTGACCGTGTCGAGCCGCATCATCTGTGCGGTCACGAAGTGGTCGGGGCCGAACTGCACGGCGACGGCCCGATCCATGAACGCATAGATCTCCGACAGGCCGACGCTGATGCGCCGGGCATGCCGGTAGGCTCCGATGACCACCATGGCCATCGTGGCGGCATCCAGCCCGTGGCCCACCGCGTCGACCATGGCCACATGCAGGACATCGCCGTTGAGGGCGTAGTCGAAGCTGTCGCCGGCCACGTCGTAGGCGGGTTCCAGCCTTCCGGCCGGCTCGACCCGGGGCGTGAACATCGCCAGCGGTGGCAGCAGCGACCACTGGATCTCCGCCGCCACACTCATCGGTTCTCTGCGGCGCAGCCGGAAGAACAGATCGGTGCAACCGTGCTTGGTCACCAGCATGTCGGCCACGAGCGAGGCGAGTCGGCGCAGCAGCCGCCGCTCGTCGTCGTGAATTCGGTCCAGGGTGACGGCCATGACGCCCACCTGGTCGCCACCGTCCAGCAGAGGCAGGTAGATCCGCACACCGTCGGCCTGCGGCACCTCCACGGGACGCGCTTCCCGGAAGGCACGGCCGACGTCGGAGCCGTCGATCGGCCGGGGTTCCCCAGACGCCGGCCCGTCACCCGGCAGGGGGACCAGCCACACCTGGCCGTAGTCCTGCAAGAAGAGCGAGGTCTCGCGGCCGTCGAGCCTGCCGACTGCCGTGCGGCGAGCGGACCGAGCCGGTGCGGTGGCAACTCGTGTCCCTGGTCGAGCAGGACTCCCGGAAACTCCTCCCCGAAGTGCTCCGACCGGGCGGAGCCTTCCCCGGGTTCCTGTCGCTCACGGTCCGTCATCGCCGTGGCCCGGGGGGACGTTCCGGCGGATCTTCACGAAGGCGCTGTATATACGACTCCCGACAGAGACTCACCGGCCGAGGCGGCGTGGGACTTCCGCCCGGATCGCGGGGGCCGACCCACCGACTCCCATCGAGTCGGCCGTGTGCTCGTACGCTCCGTGTCCGAGCCGCGGCGTCCGGTCGGCGCCGGCGGCGACCTCTGCCGGATCGACCTCTCCGGCGCCACGAACGTTTCGAGGGGTCCGCGCCGTCGGCCGCCCTGCCCGCGGCCCGGCTCACTGCCTGTGGGGCAGCATCCCGACTACCAGTAGTGGCGTCGACCGGCGACGGCGTGTCCCATCGCGCCGAGGATCCACAGGATGGCTCCGACGACCAGCAGGATGATCCCGATGGTCCACAGGATGGATATCCCGGTGAGGAAGCCGACGACGAGCAGAATGATGCCCAGGATGATCATGATCTCTCCTTCGGGAAACAGTGCTGAGTCCCTGCGAACTACGAGGGACTGAAAGCGCGTTGAGGTGGGACCGGTCGATCCCTTCCCTACTCCACCCGGTGTGGCTTGTGGCGGGCGACCTGCAGGCGGACCTCGGTGGGCATGTCAGCAACGCCGGTGGACCGCCGGGCGGTGCGGAGCGGGCCTTCACACAGGGCACCGAGAGTGGCGCCGGGGGTGCCCTCGGGGGTGAGGGTGAGCTTGACGAGGGTGCGGTGGCGGGCCGGTCGGCCGGTGATGTGTACGACCGCATGGCCGACTCCCGGCAGGGCACCGGCCTCGGTCGCGATCGCGTCACCGAGTGCGCGGTCGCGCAGTTCGACGCCCTCCTGCGGGGGTGTGCCGCCGACGGGCAGGGAGCCGGGGCGACGTCGGCTCAGCTGGGCGAGCAGCCAGCACAGGGCGAGCAGAGCCGCGACGACGAGGGCGGCGATGACCGCGGGCCACCACCACCAGCCCTGGCTGCTCCAGCGGACCCGGTCGGCGGAGCCGAGCAGGACGTCTGCCGGGCGGGTCAGGGGCCAGCCGGCGGGCGGGGCCAGATCGTGCCGCCGGTAGAGGTCGAGTCCGGCGAAGAGGATGAGCAGTCCACCGCCGAGGAGGACCAGTCCGACGAGGGCCAGCAGAGTGCGGTTGAGTGCGGATCGCGGCGTCATGGCGGGCTCCGGTGCGGCGGGTCTTGCGTCAGCGGGTGCGTCGCCGCACCCGTACGGCGATGCGGGGAGGACGGGCGAGGGCCAGCCGGTCGCGTTCCTCGCCGAGGACGGCGGTGAGGTCGTCCTTCACCCGCCGGGGGTCGCGGAAGCGGACGTCCGCGCGGGCTTTGATGCGGTGGCGGCGCACCAGGACGTGCGCCGCGCCGACGCCGGGGACCCGCATGGCGGCGTCGCGCAGCAGGACGGCGGCGCCGTCGCGGTCCAGAAAAGCCCGCATGCGCGGGCAGCCGGCGGGTGAGCGCAGGGGCAGCCAGCGGTGCTCCCCGGGGGTGAGGGCCAGGACGATCAGCCAGACGCCGACGGCGGCGGCCACGGCGGCTCCCGTCAACATCCAAACGTCGTCCACCGGGCGGGTGGCCAGTTCGTCGGCCAGGTGCCGTCGCCAGGCCGCCGCCGGGCGTCCCGCCCGTACGGCTATGACGTCGACGAGCGTCACGACCGCGGCCACGAGAATCACCGCGGCGACCGACGCCGCCGTGATGCGGCGCCCGGACCACTTGCGACGGGTCCGGTGGCCGCCGTCGCGCTCACCGGCCGTGAGGTCCGAGGTGGACACGTCGCGTTCGGGAGGGTCGGGCTCTTTCGTGAGCGGCACCGCGGCACGGTGCGTGGACGACGTGGAGCCGCTGCCCGGAGGATGTGGCTCGGACGTCATCGCGATCGCCTTTCCTCCACGGCGTGCCCGGTGACCCGGGCCGCGTGGCCGCTCACCGGACCCGCCCCCGGCTCGGGTCGGCGGCGGTCACCAGCCGCCGGACGGTGAGGAGTACCTCTCCCACCCGCAGCCCGGTCAGCTGGGCGACCCGCTCGGCGACGTCCTGCTGGATCCGCTCGCAGACACGGGGGATGTCGGTGGGGTAGGGCAGGTCCATGGTCAGATGCAGACGCACCGATCCGGTACGGACGGCGGCGGAGGCGTGGGGCGCCGCGGGTCCGCCCCGATCGGGCGGTACGGCGGCGCGCCGGGACTGGGCCGCGCGTGCGGCCTGGACGGCGATACGGGCGACCACCCTGTCCGGGATGACTGTGGCACCCCGCTCGGCCGGGGGCGGCAGGCCGGCGGCCGGCGCCGGTGGGCCCGACGACCCACCGGGGGCACCGGGCCGGGTCATCACCGCCGCCTCCCTGACCGGACGTCGAGGTCGCCCTGCACGACGAGGCCTACTACCAGCCCCGCCGTACCCAGGACCAGCACCAGCAGAAAGGCCCAGAAGCCGCCGAAGTAGCCGGCGAAGCCGAGGGCCATGCCGGCCGCGAGTCCGGTCGTTGCTGTGTTCATCGTGCACTCACCCGTCTCACGAGCGTCCCTCTCACCGTGATCCTCCGCTCATGCCCGAGGACACGGCGGTGGTCCCGGCAGCGGTCACCTCACGCGGCCCTCGTCCGGTTCGGTCTGCTCCCGTTCGTCGTCGGGCAGGTGAACGTCGTCGACGGCGATGTTCACCTCCACGACCTCCAGGCCCGTCATCCGCTCCACGGCGCTGATGACATTGATGCGTACGCCGCCCGCGACGTCGACGATGGAGACGCCGTACTCGACGACGACGTCCAGGTCGACCGCAGCCTGCCGTTCCCCGACCTCGACCTTGACGCCGCGGGTGACCACTCCGCCGCTGCCTGTGCCGGGGACGCGTTCCCGCATGGCGCCGAACGCGCGGGCCATCCCCGCGCCCAGGCTGTGGATGCCCGGTACCTCGCGGGCGGCCATGCCCGCGATCTTGGCCACCACCCCGTCCGCGATGGTGGTCCTGCCCCGTGTCTCGGCCGGAGCCCCCGACCCGGTGCGGCCCGTGAGCGGGCTCACGCCCGTTTCGGACCGGCCCCCGCCGACGCTGGTGATGTTGTCCGTCATGGCGGTCGCCTCGATCGGTCGCTCGGACACCGGTGCGGCGCCCTTCGAAGCGTTGGACATTACGGACGCCACATTCCTCACATCCAAAGGATGTGGCGTGCATCACATGTCACCCCGTCGGGTACACGGGTGGTCCGGTACCTTGTACGGGGGCGCCATGATCGAAAGCGATGTTCCCCCAACGCCGGAGCGCGACCTGTCGGTACGAGACCTGCCGGACCGACTGCTGGCCGTGCGGGCGGCCGAGGGGGACGAGGACTCCTTCGCCGTTCTCGTCCAGCGGCACAGCCGGTCCCTGCTGACCCTGGCCCGCTGCATGCTGGGCAACCCCCAGGACGCTGAAGAGGCCGTCCAGGACGCCTTCATCAGCGCCTGGCGCCACCTGCCGGAATACCGGCACGGCGCGGAGTTCCACACCTGGATGTACCGGATCACCGTCAACCGATGCCAGACCATGCGACACCGCCGACCGCCGCCCGTCCCTCTGGAAACCGTCGCCGAACCCGCGGCGGGCGACGCGTGGAGCCAGCCCGCCCGGACCGCCGAGCAGGATGCGGCCACGGCCGCCCTGCGCCGAGCACTCGCCGAACTGGACGCCGGACAGCGGGTCTGCTGGATCCTGAGGGAGGTGCAGGGCCTGCCCTACAAGGAGATAGCGCACGTGACGCGTACCGGCGAGCAGACGGTACGCGGCAGACTGTTCAGGGCGCGCCGATCCCTGCAGGAGGCGATGGGCCCATGGCGCTAGATGACCCGCACCTGCGGCCTCCCGAACCGCCCGGAGCCGGCGGGCCACGCAACGGCTCAGCCGCCGCCGACGTGCCCCCGTTCGCAGGCGATGAGGTACTGCCCTGCGGCCGCCTGCTCAGCCAGGTCTGGGAACAGGGGCGGGACGCACCGCCGGCCGCGGGCCCGCACCCGGTGGCCTGTCCGCACTGCCGGGAGGCAGCCGAGGGACTGGCCACGGTGAACGCGGCCGCCCGGGCGCTGCGCGACGAGGACCCTCCGGGCCTGCACGCACTCGCCCACCGGGTCATGGACGTCGTCAGGGCAGAGGTCCGGTTCGGGCGGATACTGCCCCTGGCCGACCCGCACCTGGACCTACGGATCGCCGAGAGCGCCGCGGCGAAGGTGCTGAGGCGGGCCGCGGACACGGTCCCCGGTGCCAGGGCCGCGACCTGCCGACTCGTACCCCGGGGCAACGGCACCGACGTACGGGTGACCATGACCCTGGCCGCCTCCCTCGACCGCCCGCTGCCCGACCGGGTCCACCAGGTACGCCGATCGGTCCTCCACGCTGCCGGACAGGACCTGGGGCTCACGGTGACAGCCGTCGACATCGCCGTGGTCGACGTACTGGAGCCGGGGCCGACCCTCGGCCCCCGCCTCCCGACGGGCGGTGGCACGTGATGACCGTCAGCGGCACCACCGCGCTCCTCGGCGTCGCGGCCGAGGCGGCCCTCGCGGTCCCTGGCGTGGCAGGCCTGCAACCCCGCCTTGCCCTGCGCCTCGCGGCAGCCGCCGCGCCCACCCGGGCGGACAGCACGTCGCCCGAGGCCGGCATTCGCGCCGACCGGGCGCCGGACGGTTCGGGATGGCACATCGAGGTGCGCTGCGTCCTTGTCGAGGGCCGGCGGGCGCTGGACATCGCCCGAGACGTCCATGACCGGGTGACCGCCGCCCTCATCACCCACCTCGCCACCCACGGTGTCGCGGAGCCGGTCACCGTCGCGGTCACGGTGACCGGTATTGCCGCCTGGCACGACGCGGCATGAGCGGCGGCGCGGGCCAAGCCCCGCGAACCGTCGCTCCTTCGTGCTCTCGTTCAACCCATCGCTCCGCATCGGTCCGCCGGGCCCCGACAAGGAGTACCCTGGTGATTACCGAGAGCTTTCCGTACACCGGCTTCCACGTCGGGTCGTTCTCGGCGATTCACGACAACCGGGTCGGCCACGACCGGCCCGGGGTTGGGTCCGCGTCATGACCGCGACCATTCTGTTGACGCCCGCGGTCGAAGACCGGACTCCTTCTTCGTCGCCCCTCCGGCTCGTCCTGGCACCTCTCGGAACCGCTCCGGCCCTGATCGACGGTGCCTGGTGGCCCCGCTCCCGCTCCCTGACGGCGGAGCTTCCGGCGCTCATCGAGGTCCTCGATCCGCTGTGGGGGCGGATCACCCGAGTAACGGTGAACCCCACGTTCTGGCCCGTCATCCCGCGAAAGGTGCCCGTCCAAGGGCACGTGGTGCACGTCGGCTGGTTCGAGGCCGAGCAGGACCCGCACAAATTGCTGCTGCTCTCCTATACCGTCGGCCGCTGGGACCTGCTGGTGATCCCACCGGAGACAGAGCCTGCCATCGCCGCCCGGCTGATGGCCGCGGCCATCGACCCGTCGCGGAGCCTCACGGCGACCGGCCTGATCCATGAGGCCGAAGCCTTCGTCGCGGCAGTGGCAGCGGCCGGTGGTTCGCCCTCGCTCGCGGGCCGCGGACGATGTTCTGCGCCTGCGGTCCCTTCTGTCCCTGCCCGATGTCGAAGCTGACGCGCTCGCCGCCCGCGAGTTCCCGGTAGCCGTTGCCGTTGATCTCGGAGTAACGGGCGAAGACGTCCGGGCCTTTGTTGTCCTGGGCGATGAACCCGTGTCCGACGCACACCCGGAACCGCTCGGCCTCGGGAGGCGGGCTGGTGCATCCTGACCCGCCTGTGCAACGTTGCAAGGACAACCAGCCTGGTCTGGTGAGAGGCCCCGCGCCGCCCTTGAAGGTCATTCCTCTCGGTCCGGGAGGTGGTGCGGATTGTCCCGCTCGGCTTTACGCGGCCCATGCCGCGTGCTTGATGCCTTCCGCACCGGAGGGCGTGATGGGCTCGACCCCGAAGATCGAGGGGCGAACCATGAACGACTTCACCGTGGCGACACAGCGGCACCCCGACCGCACCGTGATCACCGTGACCGGGGAGATAGACCTTCAGACACGATCAGCGGCGAGACGAGCAGGGAAGAGCCTGAGACCGACCAGCCCGACCGTGGTAGCCACCGCACCGGGCAACAAGGCGCGCGTGTGCCGGCCGCAGGGATGTGGGTATCCGGCTGCCGCCTCGCATCCGGCACACCCACGGACGCGGCCCATCGGCCGGGAAGGACACGCCGACAGCATGACCGCGCATACCCCGCCCCGTCCGCCGCCCCCCGCAGGCGGCAGTGATTTCGCCCGCCTGTCGAAGAAGATCGCCGAGGCCGGCCTGATGAACCGGCGCCCCTGCTCCTACATGGTCCGCTCCATCGCCGTGGCCGTCGCCTACGCCGGGGGCTGGGGGGGCGTTCGTCGTCATCGACGCCGGCTGGTGGACCCTGGCGGTCGCCGCGTTCCTCGCCGTGATGTTCGGGCAGGTCGCTCTGCTGGCCCACGACGTCGCCCATCGCCAGGTCTTCCGCCGGCGCCGGCCCAGCGAGACGTCCGGCCGCATCGCCGGGGCCGCGATCGGCATGGGCTACGGATGGTGGCAGGACAAACACACCCGCCACCACGCCAACCCCAACCACGAGGACCTCGACCCCGACATCGCCCCCGCCCTGCTCGTGTGGTCCCAGGACCAGGCCCGCGCCGCGACCGGACTGCCGAGGCTCCTCGGCCGCCGGCAGGCGTTCCTCTTCTTTCCCCTGCTCCTGCTCGAAGGGGTCAACCTTCATGTCTCCAGCGCACGAGCACTGGGCAACCGCGCCCTGAAGAACCGCGCCCGTGAACCTGAAACCACGTCAAACCGCCCTGACCGGCTAGTCAGCCGCCCCGCACAGCGGGGGAACCTCACCGCCCACGTATGACGCCCATCTGCCCCAGGGGGCCGTGTCACCCTGCTCTGCCCGATCCGCGGGGCCGAACCCGCAGCCGACCCGTCAGCGGGCGGGCGAGAACAGGCACCGCCGCCGCTATGAGCGGTGGCGCCGTCGCGTTTTACCGGCCGTTCACCGGCGGCGCTGGATAGCGCGCTGTCGCCCGGGCAGGCGTGAGGGCAGGTCTTCCACTGACCGGCACCCCCCAAGCGGGTCCCTTCCAGTGGGTCACTCGTCGGCTGGCCCGCTGAGGGAACACTGCCCGACGACATCCGCGAGGCTCTCGATGCCGCTGTCGCGGCCCACTGTCAGCAGGCGACACCATGGCTGCCCCTCTTGAAGACAGCGTCTGGCTGGGCGGGAGGCGCAGGGTGGGAAGACCGTCGGCCGGCGGGGCCAGGCCCTGCGCCCATGTGGAACGGTCGTCACCGCCGGCACTTGTCTTCGGGTACGTCGGTCTCGATCTTCTCCTTGCGGACCTCGCCGGTGACGGTTTCCTCGTCGGTGCGCTCGTCGGTGGTGAGGCGGACCCGCTCGACCGGCCCGGCCTCGGTCTCCACCCCGGGCCGCTCGGCGTGCAGCGTCACCTCGGGCCCGGCTTCGGTGATGTCCGGGCCTGCCGTGGCCTCACAGCTGGATTCGGTGACCGGTTCGCGTTCGACGCGTACCTCTTCGTGGCGGACGGAGACGCTCTGCTGCACCTCTTCGGTGACGACGTACATGCGCAGCCGGGCCCGGCCGAACTCCTGGCGTTCAGTGCCGATGTGCATCACCGGTGGCTTCCGTGCCGGTGCTGGTGCCGGCGGTTCCGGTTTCGGCGTCGGTGCGGGCCCAGCCGGGCGGTGCCGGGCTGTTTGGCCTGTTGCCAGGCGGCGTCCCAGCCGATGCCGTAGTGCTCGTACAGGCGATGTTCTTCGTCCTCGGACA
Source organism: Streptomyces sp. NPDC006655 (assembly GCF_040703965.1). Lineage (NCBI taxonomy): Bacteria > Bacillati > Actinomycetota > Actinomycetes > Kitasatosporales > Streptomycetaceae > Streptomyces > Streptomyces sp. NPDC006655. The sequence continues at coordinate 42,433 of NZ_JBEYJU010000046.1, forward strand.
GGTGGCCCCCGGCCCCTGCGTCAACGGTGGGGGCGTCCTTGACCTTGTCCTTGGCGTAGCGGGCGACCTCTAAGGCGGCCGGGGCCGGGCTCGGGCTCGGGCGATGAGTATGGCGACGTCGTCGTGGTCGTCTGGATCGCGCAGTGCGTCCAGGAGCCGGTCGCAGGTCTCTTCCGAGGTTCGGTCGGGGACGTGCAGCAGCTGGAGGAGGAGGTCCAGGCGCTCGTCGATGGCGTGGTGGCGGGTCTCGACCAAGCCGTCGGTGTAGAGGACCAGTCGGTCGCCGGGGGCCAGGCCGAAAGTGGTGACTTCGAAGGCGACCCCGCCGACCCCGAGGGGTGCGCCGGTGGGCAGATCGAGCAGTTCGGGGGGCTCGCCCGCGCGTATCAGCACCGGGGGCAGGTGCCCGGCGACAGCGAGGTGGCACAGGGCGCGGTGCGGGTCGTAGACGGCGTAGGCGCAGGTGGCGTACTGCTCCAGGTCAGCGGTGATCTTGTCGAGGTGGTGGAGCACCTCGGTCGGTGCGAGGTCGAGGTCGGCCAGGGTGGAGGTAGCGGTGCGCAGGCGTCCCATGGTGGTGGCGGCGCTTATGCCGCTGCCCATCACATCGCCCACGACCAGCGCGACCTTGTCCTCCACGAGAGGGATGACATCGAACCAGTCGCCACCGACTTCGATGGTCGTCCCGGCGGGCCGATATCGGGAGGCGACCTCCAGGCCCGCCTGCTGCGGTGGAAGGTCGGGCAGCAGGCTGCGCTGGAGAGTGACCGCGGTGTTGCGTGCGCCTTGGTACAGACGGGCATTGTCGATGCAGACCGCGGCTCGCTCTGCCAATTCACAGACCAGGAGGAGGTCGTCGTTGTCGAAGGGCAGCGGGCTGCGGGCGCGGGTGAGGCCCAGGGTGCCGAGCACCTCGCCACGGGCGATCAGGGGCGTCAAGAGATAGCTGTGGATGCCGGCGCGGGCCAGGATGGCTGCGGCCTCGGCGTCCCGGGCGATACGTGCCAGGTCCCGCTCGCCGACGTGGGGTATCAGAATGGGGCGGCCGGTCCGCACGCACTGAGTGGCCAGGCGCTCCGCGCCGTAGCTGACGAGCTGGCCGGGAGGGTCGGCTGCGCGTACGGCCTCGGTGGGGTACGCGGCTTTCACAGCAAGGGCCCGGAAGAGTGCTCTGCCTGTCGCGGGTGCCGTCGGGTGGCGGTCGTTCAGGATGGAATCCAGGATGTCCACCGCCGCCACGTCGGCGAGCTCGGGGACGGCGACGTCGGCCAGCTCGCGGGCGGTCTGTTCCACGTCCAAGGTGGTGCCGATACGGGCGGAGCCGTTGGCGATCAGGGCGAGACGCTGCCGGGCGCGGTGCCGATCGGTGACATCCACCAACATGATGGCTACCCCGAGTACCCGGCCGCCGGGACCGTCGAGCCGGTAGTAGGAGACGGACCAGGCATGATCGTTGTCGGGGTCGGCGGGAGTGCGTCCCACGCTGTGCTGGTCGATGATGGGCTTTCCGGACGTGAGGACTCGCCGCAGCGCGGCCTCGACCGCGTCGACCTCCAGGAACGGCAGGGCCTCGCGGACTCGTCGCCCGAGGTGGTCTTCGGCAGGGACGCCGTTGATCTGCGCCAGCGCCGGGTTGACGGCCACGTACCGCAGGTCGGTGTCCAAGACGGCCAGCCCGATCGGGGACTGCGAGACCAGCCGCGTGGACAGGGCCACGTCCCGTTCCACCTGACGCAGGATTGCCTCGTCGGTGGCGATGCCCAGGGCGTAGTAGTCACCCCCCGCGTCCAGGAGTCGCATGTTGCGGAACTCCACCAGCCGGCTACTGCCGTCCTTGTGCCGGACGGGGAAGGCGCCGGCCCATCCCTGTCCCGTCCTCATGACCTCGCTGAACAGCCTGATCATCACGTCCAGGTTCTGCTCGTGGACCAGCAGCCGCGCCGCGTACTGGCTCAGCGCCTCCGCCGCGGTGTAGCCGAACAGCTCCTCGGCCTGCGGGCTCCACAGCACGATCCGACCCTCGGCATCCAGCAGCACAGCCGCGACACTGAGCAGATCCAGCAACTCACGCGGCTGTCCCGGCCCGGAATCCGGCTGGTCACCCTCGGCACCGAAGGGATCGGCTTTCCTCATCCAAGCACTCCCTCTGCCTGCCAGCCCGACACGCCGCCCTGCGCCGGCTTCAGGCCGTGGCCAGTGTCCCCCGCACCTCGCAGTGCTTCCATGGTCCCCCGGATCCGGGCGGCCGCACGGTCGCCCGATACCGTTCGTCGCGCCCCAGGCCCCAGCAGCTGGGCAGCGCCGAAAAAGCTCCGACCTCCCGGAAACAGGCGTGGGCGGCACGGGCGACGGCGAACCGGCTGCCCCCGATCGGGATCTCGTTCTCAGCGGTCAGGTACCACCAGGCCACACGCAACGGAACGATCCGGCGGGGCGGCGGCTGCAGCAGCGCAACACCCCGACCCCCAGTCGGCCAAACGCCGCCACCGCACCGGCGTTCCCCGAACGCCACCAGCGCAGGCCCATCCCCCAGGCACCGAGCACGACGGCCTCACCTGGCAGCGGGCACCGTGCCTTCGCCGAAAAGCGCGACCTCGGCCACGGTGACGTCCAGGCACCGCCGGACATGGCGAGCGGGTGCCGCTGGAGCCGCGGTCGAATCTGACGAAGAGGAAGGCGTTGCCCGTAGCGACTGAGGGAGGGCACGCGCCCGGAGGGCCCCCTGCCGACACGGCCACGAGTACATGCCGGAGAACGTATACCTGGGCTCTCGTCGGCAGGGTCCGGCAGTGCCGGAGCGGAGTAAGGCCCGCCAGGTCCACCCCGGCGATGTGGCATCTCGTGACAGATGAGAGGGTCAGGCGGGTGAGTGAGACACCGATGAACACCATCGGCGTCCAGTCCTTTCCTCTCGGGCACGAAACCGCAGGTCAAAATCTTCAGATCCGGGAGAGCCCGCCCAGTTGGTGACAGCTGCGTGATAGCGGGTGATACGGCGGAGCCTCGTCGGGAACCATCCCGGCGGGACTTTTGGGGAGTTTGTTGCGGCCGCCGGTGACCTGTCGGCCTACGCGGACGCCGGTCACCCGGCCTCCGCGGCCGGAAGCGCATCTACTCGACGTCGGTCGGGCGTGGCAGCCGGTGGCGAGCAGCAGCCGTTCCTCCGGCTTCTCCGCAGCGGTTCGGGTCCCGTGCTGCTGGCGGTCGGCGATTCGGCGGCAGTGACGCGGCCGATCGGGGCCTTGGCGAGCGGTCCCTGGAGCGGTATAGGAAGGCCTGCCCGAGCAGCCGACCCGTCGTCCGAATGTACTCCCCGGTGCGAAATACTCTCCGGATGAGTTCACGCACTTCCCCGATCAGCCGGCCGATCACGATACGGAGGGCCGTCGCGCGGGATGCCAAACGGCTCACGCGGCTCGTGCGTGGCTCAGGCGCCTACGAGGGGAAGTACGCAGCCGCAGTCGCGGGCTACCGGGTCGGTCCTGATTACATCGAGACCCACCGCGCCTTTGTGGCCGTCGGCGCCGACGAGCATGGAGGCCGGGTCCTCGGGTTCTACTCGCTCGTCCTCGCTCCACCGGAGCTCGACCTGCTGTTCGTCGCCGACGAAGCGCAAGGACGGGGTATTGGACAGCTGCTCGTGGCGCACATGCAGTCCGAGGCGCGTGCCGCAGGGCTCGACCGTGTCAAGGTCGTGTCGCATCCTCCTGCCGAGGGCTTCTACCACCGCGTTGGTGCGGTGCGGACCGGGACCGTGTTTGCGAACCCGCCCGTCGTGCCGTGGGACCGTCCCGCATTCGAGTTTCGCATTCCTTCGGGGTAACGCCGTGTGCCGGTGGGTGGGGCACCGGCTTCGCCTGCATGGTGGCCGGCTTGCATCAGCCGCTGAACGCCCCGCGCTCCGTGTGTGCCGTCGCCTCTGCCCTGGCGTGGTGATCGCCTGCGCCAGCGGCCTCCCCGGCGAATTCCTCACCTCCGGCACCCCCCCGGAGCACGCCCCCGGGGCGCAGCGGCACGAATAGTCGGCATGTCGGTACAGGAAAGGAAAATGACAACGTCACAGTCCGTTTCACCGGTCCGTACGCACGACGGCATGGCACATGATCGACAAGTCGTGTCCCATGGCAGCCTTCGGATCTGACAACGACGTGGATCCGGAGGTAACCCGCCCATGGTGGTGATCATCAATCCCACAGTGAGGAGGCGCCGTCTGGGGGCCGAACTGCGCCGACTCCGCCAGGACAGCGGGCTGAAGAGCACGGAAGTGGCCGAGCGGCTCATGGTCTCCCAGCCCAAGATCAGCCACATGGAGAACGGCCGGCGCGCCATCAGTCCCCGCGATGTACGCGACCTTTGCGCCATCTACGGGGTGACGGACCAGCAGGTCGTCGACTCCCTGATGCACATGGCCCAGGAGTCGGGAAAGCAGGGATGGTGGAGCGCCTACGGCGAGCACCCCCAGAGCGTCCATATCGGCCTCGAGACGGACGCCGCCTCGATCCATGCCTACGAGCCCATGGTGATCCCCAGCCTGCTGCAAACCCCTGCCTACGCCAGTGCCGTCATCGAGGAAACGATTCCCCCGGTCACTGCCGAACAGGCCGCCCGGCGTCTCAAGCTGCTGCTGCGCCGTCAGCACCGGATCTACGACCCCACCTGCCCGCTGCGTCTGTGGGTCGTCCTGGAGGAATCGGCACTGCGCCGTGTCGTCGGCGGTCCCGACGTCATGCGTGAACAGCTGGAGCATCTGAACGCACTCGGTGCCGAGCCGCACATCACCGTGCGAGTCCTCCCCTACACGGTGGGCGCCCACCCGGGCCTCTCAGGACAGTTCTCCATCCTGCGGTTCGCCGACGACCCGCAGACAGGGGTGGTGTACCTGGAACGCTTCACCAGCGACTTTTACCTGGAAAGGCAGTCTGCCGTACAGCAGTACGCCATGATGTACGACCACCTCCAGGCCCGAGCCCTCAGCCCGGACAGCTCGCACGACTTCATCACCGAGGCCACCAAGTCACACATCGACGCGGCAGGCCGCCCGTGAGTACTCTGACGGCCTCATCGAGGGAGTTGCACCCAACACGCTCTCCAGGTCTTCGTCCGGGGTTCGGTGGGGGACGGGGATGTTCTGACCTGCGGCGGAGCGACGGGTACCGGCACTTTTGAACGGCGTCGGACAGGGGCGCGCGCTCCGACGCGTGCCGGGCCTCGGGGGGAAGCGGGGCGTTGCCATCGGTGCCAGCGGGTGGGGGCGGGCGGTGCGGCCGGGCGCGAAGGCTGCCCTGGTCGACCAAGGCTTCGAAAGCGCCGTCGTTGCACATGGGGAGAAGGTGGGCATCGACGTGGAGATCGCCGAGCGCAACCCGGCCCAGAGCGGGTTCGTGCCGACCCCCGAACAAGGGATTGTGGAGCGCGCCTACGGGATCTTGATGCTGCACTGCCGGCTGGTGCGGGACTACGAGCCGGCTGGTGCGGGACTACGAGCACCTGCCGCGCAGTTCGGAGTCGCGGGTGACAAGCCCTGCTCGGTCTCGACCAGGATTCCGCGCTCGGTAAGCCGCTTGAGCTTCACGCGGGTGTTGTTGATGTTCTTGGGCGCGATCTCCATGTCCATCGCCTCGCACACCTGCCACGCCCGCAGCGGCGCACACCGCCATGATCTGCGGGTAGGCCGGATGGCCGGCGGTTTCGGGGGCGGCGTCGCGGGCGGCTGCGGATCGGGCAGCTCCAGCAGCGTCTTGCGGGTGATCCGGACCTCCTCGGCGGGTCGGCCGAGTTCGTCAAGCCGTGCGGTCAGCCGCGTGATCCGCTCCCTTGTCGTCCCGGCCGGCGCGGCCGTCTCCCGTTCCCGCATCTCCGGTCGTGCCGGTGCCGCCGCGAGGGGCAGCTCCCCGCCGGTCAAGCGCTGTGCCAGGCCGTAGTGGTGGCCCTGGTCGGTCGGCGCAGTATCACCGCGGTCATCCCCAGTACCCCTCATCGGAGTGACCCCCAGGCGGCTGTCTTGTACCCGTGGGCGCGAAGCCCCTGAGGCGCCTGCTCGGGTGAGGTGGTGCGTCAAGGACGGTCCTGGTACTCCGGCTGCACGGCCCTCGCTCTGACGGCACACGGGCCCGCACAGGGCCAGTTCCAATCGTGTCGGCGTGACGTCACACGGAAGCCGTCAAGGCGCCACACCAGCGGCTACTTTATATAGATTTGCGTGACTTTGTATGGAGATCGGGTAGATCTGCCATGCCTCGGCCGACTACCGGCCCGGGGTCGCTGCAGAGGGTGTGGCCGGCGCCCGTCGGCGTGCCGCAGGCCGGCTGGAGGAGTCGAGTGTCCGAGCAGAACACAGTCGAAGTCGAGACCGCCCACGGAAGGGTTTCCGGGCTGGTGGGGGAGGGCAGCACCCGTTTCCTGGGTATCCCCTACGCTGCCGCCCCTGCCGGCGACCTGCTCTTCGCAGCCCCCGTGGCACCGAAGCGATGGCTGGGTGTACGCGCCGCGCACACCCTCGGCGCCACCGCACCCAAGCCACCGTTGGGCGGCCGGTTGGGAGAGATCACCTCCGACCCGGACGTGGCAGGTGAGGAGTGGCTGAACCTGAATGTCTGGACGCCCGATCCGGCCGCTTCCGGCCTGCCGGTCCTGGTGTGGATCCACGGCGGCGGGTTCACCACAGGCTCCTCGGCCGTGCCCAGCTACGACGGTGCCACCTTCGCCCGCGACGGCCTGGTGTGCGTCAGCTTCAACTACCGGCTCGGCGTGTACGGCTTCGGCTATCTGCCCGACGCGCCCGCACCGGCCAACCGTGGCCTGCTCGACCAGATCGCCGCCCTGACCTGGGTGCGCGAGAACATCGCCAAGTTCGGCGGTGACCCGGACAACGTCACCGTGGCCGGAGAGTCCGCGGGCGCGATGAGCATCCTCGCCCTCCTCTCCCGCGACGACGGCCTGTTCCACAAGGCGATCGTGCAGAGCGGCACCGCCCACCTCGGTCAGACCCCCGCCGACGCAGGCAAGGTCCTCAAGGCCGTCGCCGACGAGCTCGGGGTCGAGCCCACCGCCCAGGCCCTGGCCGGCGTCGACCCCGAAGAACTGCTCAAAGCACAGAACATCATCAGCGCCGACGTCAGCCAAAGCCCGGACCCCGGCAAGTACGGCCCCAGCACCATGGCCTCCTGCGGCCTGGCCTTCATGCCCGTCGTCGACGGCGACGTGCTGCCCCGGCGTCCCATCGACGCCATCGCCGACGGCGCGGGCAGCAACGTCCCGCTGCTGATGGGCACCACCACCGAGGAGTTCCGCCTCTTCATCGTCACCACCGTCCTGGTGGGCTGGAACCTTCCCGTCCTGTACGACAAGCACCTGAAGGCATACAGCGTCCCCGCCGGCTCCTGGGACGAATACAAGAAGGGTGGCACCAACGCCTACCCCCGCGACGCCGCCTCCGGAGTGGCATGCGCGCTGCTGAGCGACCGCATGTTCCGCATCCCCACCTACCGCATCGCCGAAGCCCGCGCCACCGACGCCGCCGCCCCCACCCACCTGTACGAATTCGGCTGGCGCTCCCCGGTCACCCCCAACAACCTGCAGGTCAAGATCGGCGCCTGCCACAGCGTCGACCTGCCCTTCGCCTGGGACACCCTCGCCCTGCCCGACAGCCAGAAGCTCACCGGCCCGAACCCGCCCCAGGCCCTGGCCACAGCCCTCCACCAAGCCTGGGCCGACTTCGCCAAGACAGGACAGGTCTCCTGGGACGCCTACGACACCACCAAACGCCCTGTCATGACCTACGCCCGCAACAACAACGCCACCACCAACCAGGTCGTTGAGGACCCACGCGAGAGCGAACGCGAATGGTGGGACGGCCACCCCGCCACCAGCTGACCCCAGGCGGCCCAGCCGCCGTTCGCCTCACCCATCTCATCGTGGCCCCCGCCGACAGCGGGGGCCACTTCTCCATGCCGCAGCGAGCTTCGAGCACCACCACCGCGATCACCAGGCCCAACACGTCAACGGCCAGGCCGCGCGTGCAGCCGGTATTTCTTGCCGCGTCACGCCCCGTCGACTCGGCCGGGGCCCCGGTCGCCGCGTGCACGCTCCGGGTGTCGAGCACCACCGGGCTCGGGTCCGCCCTCCGCCTCGCCTTCTCCCACACCTGCCGGCGCAGCAGGTCGTGAAGGGCGTGGCCGATGCCGCCGTCGCGTCGCTCGGTGGAGTAGTACCTCACCGCGCCGACCGACCACCCCCGAGCCATCGGAACTGACATGGATCTTGGGACGCACCCCGATACCCTGCACGTGGAAAGTGCCCTCCGCCTGGACCGACAGAACCCCTCAGCAAGGTTCACCGTCCCAGGTCAGGAAGGCACTTTCGCGTTTCCACCTCGACAGCCGCCAAACCCGAGCGAAGCTGCGAGGCCGGTCAACACCTCCCACACAACGGGGGAACCTGACTGGGGAGCAGCGTGGGTGGTTGCTGGTGCCGTGACCTTGGCCGGTGACAGGCGTTATTGGGGTTGGCACGCGTGCACCGGTGTCCTGTGGTGCCCCGGCTGCTTTCCTCGGCTCAAGCTGGGGGACCACAGTGCGTTTGGCCCCGGTGGCACCCAACCACGGTGCTCTACCCGGTCCGGCAGCCCAGAGGGCGACGCCGAAGGCATCTGCTGCCCTTGCGGGGGCTGAACGCCGTGATGCACCGAGCGGCCGGCGAGTTGGATTTCCGGTCGTGCAGCGGCACCAAGTGTCGGCCTCAGCCGGTATGTCCTGACTGCGGAGGTACCAGTGCAGCCTCTGCGGGAGTCGGAGTCTGTGCCTTCCTGACGTCGGCCCACGGGACAACTCGCCGCGACAGCTGCCCCAAGGACCGGTAGAAGCGGTCCGGAAGGAACACGGCGTCCGCGACGATCATCGCGCCGGAGAAGAGCGGCAGGCCCAGGAACACCGCGATACCCACGTGCATGCCCAACAGCACCCCCAGGACGGGGTACTTGAGCCTGCCGAACAGGACGAACGGGAAGGCCACCTGCAACAGCACCGTCAGGTAGCAGGCGATGGCGATCAGTACGTCGTGTTCGTCCGCCATGGCGGAGAGCGCGGGCCAGGGCTGGAACAGGTCGAGATTCAGGGCGTAATGGAGGGCGGTGCCGTTGCCCCAGGAGGCACCCTGCACCTTGTACAGGCCTGCGGATCCGTAGAGGAAGCAGACTTGGGCGGCGATGACGAGCATGCCGCAGTTGTGCAGCACAGTGATCACTGTCAGGCGCGCCTCGCGGAGGTGGCGTCGCAGCTCGCCGGATGCCTGGTCCAGCGGAAGCCGGACTGCCTTGCCGGCGGATGCCCGGAGCCGGACCCTGCGCGCGTCGAGAGACCAGCGTCGCCCGCTTGCGGTGACAACGAGGTAGAGGGCCATGAGGAGGATGAGGTTGTCCCCTCCGTCCGTCATGAAGATCGCCCTGGCGTGGAACGACGTCACTACGACCGCGAAGAGCACGGACACCGCCCTGGTCCGCCAGCCCAGCATGAAGAGTGCGGAGATGACGATGGCTGCCCCGTAGCAGACCTCGAAGTAGGCCCGGCTGTCGGACAGGGTGAGGATGCTGGCCCAGCCGGTCTGGTCGAAGAGCTGCTTGGCCAGTGCCGGCGTCCACGGTGAGCCGGGACCCCAGATCTCGTCGCGGTGGGGAAACTCGCGCAGCAGGAAGGCGAAGTAGAGGAACCCGTACCCGATGCGCAGAACCGCCGCAGCGTACAGGGAGATCGGCTGCTCCAGCAGGAGCGTGAGGAGCGCAGCGACACGGACCGGCATGTGCTGAGGCGCCTGTGCGCCCGCCCGCTCCGGGCCGTGTCCGGACTGCGACGACGTGGTTGCCGGGGCCGATGTCTGCTCAGCCTGTTGCATGGCGGGCCGCCTTCCACCAGGGCAGGTAACGGGTGTCGGTGGGCCGTGGTGCGGCCGTGCCGGAACCGGGGCCGCCCGCTGTGGGCGGCGCGGCGATGGGCAGGGTGATCACCCGCAGTTGGATGGACTCGAATGCGCCGTGGCGATGTGCGGCGACGCGATCCGCTGCGATGTTGCGCAGGTATTGCTGGATCATCAGAGCGCGTTGTGAGTGCGGATGGTCGTCGCCACCGTGTGTTTCGAGGTAGGAAGTCCAGGCCCGGCGCAGCATGTTCTGTGCTGTGTGGCTCGGGAAGGGGTCGTGTTTCACCGCGGCTGTGTCGACGGCGGTCAGGTCGAACCAGCCGCTGACTACGGCGGTGCCGTCCGGGGCGGTGTGCATGGTCCTTGCCGAGATCTGCCGGTTGGCCGACTCCGGGTCCGGGGCGAAGAGCCGCCAGTTCTGCTCGAACAACGGGAAGACCCAGGCGTTGATCTGTCGGCTGTACTGCCGGGAGATGGGATTCGGCGGTGCCACCTGCAGGAAGACCAGGAGCACGTGGACCAGGGCCGCCGCCAGGCACAGGACCACGGCGACTTGCACTCCGGCCTTCAGGACGACGGGCGGCTCTGAAGACGCTGGGAACGCAGTCGGTCTCCCGCTCTCTCTCTGTACGGTCGGCCTGACGCCCGCCCGGTTCAATTCGTCAGCATCTGCTGACGCAATGCCACCCCGCACGGCCCTATCCGGTCCTTCCGTCCCGACTTCTCTCACCTGGTTCTCCTGAGCTTCCGTCTGCGGCGTGCGGCGGAATCGATGACGATCCGCGCCGCACGCCACCCGTCCTACCCGCGCACGTGGGTGGCTGCCTACGAGCAGTCACCCCGTTGGAGTGGGTCGCGCATGCTAGGCAGGGTCACAGCCGTAGCTGTCGTCCTGGCCAGGCTTGTCGCCGTATTCGTTGTGTTCGGGTTTGCAGCCGTGGCCGTTCCCGCCCGTGGTGCCGGCGGTCGTGGTGCCGCCCGTGGTGCCGGCGGTCGTCGTACCGGTGGTGCCGGTGGTGCCGCCCGTGGTGCCGGCGGTCGTGGTGCCGCCCGTGGTGCCGGCGGTCGTCGTACCGGTGGTGCCGGTGGTGCCGCCCGTGGTGCCGCCCGTGGTGCCGGTGGTGCCGCCCGTGGTGCCGGCGGTCGTCGTACCGGTGGTGCCGGTGGTGCCGCCCGTGGTGCCGGCGGTCGTCGTACCGGTGGTGCCGGTGGTGCCGCCCGTGGTGCCGGCGGTCGTCGTACCGGTGGTGCCGGTGGTGCCGGCGGTCGTCGTACCGGTGGTGCCGGTGGTGCCGGCGGTCGTCGTACCGGTGGTGCCGGTGGTGCCGGCGGTCGTGGTGCCGGTGGTGCCGGCGGTCGTGGTGCCACCCGTGGTGCCGGTCGCGCACTGCGGCCGGGTGATCGTGTTGGTGTCCAGCGTCACGGCACCGTTACGGGCCAGCGCCCGTCCCTCGATGGTCGCGCTCGTGGTGGCAGTGATCGAGGTCATGGCCAGGATGTTGCCCACGAAGGCGGTGCTGGTGCCGAGAGTGGCCGAACTGCCGACCTTCCAGAACACATTGCACGGCGAGGCACCGTTGATGAGGGACACGCGACTGCTGGACGCCGTCGTCAGACCCGAACCGATCTGGAAGACCCAGACCGCGTTGGGGTCCCCCTGGGCATCCAGAGTGAGGGTGCCGGTGAGCCCGAGAGTGGAGGAGGCTGTGTAGACGCCTGGAACCAGCGTCAGGCCACCGGCGTCCGGGGGAAGTGCCCCGTCGGAGGGCTGCCCGGCAGCGTCGTTGTACGCCGTGATCAGGTCGGTCTGGGCGTCCTGAGCCACAGTGTCCGCAGAGTGCAGGGTCCCGTTCACCACGGCGGGCGGCCCGTATCCGCTGATGGACGTTCCCGGAGACACTCCGACATCCCCGGTGATCACCGAGGGGCCGGTGTTGGTGGTTGCCGAACCGGCCAGTACCGCGAAGCTGTCCGCCCGGCCCAGATCTACAAACGTGGCGAGAGCACTTGCCTGGGTCGGCGACACAGCGACTACGACAGCGGAGATCACCACGGCAAGTACCGCCGCGATCCATACCGACAAAGTGCGCCGCAGAGGCGCGACGGGGATATTGAGCGTCATCGAAGGGCCAGCTCCTGTGAGGGGGGATGGAGACGTATTTGGCGGTTCTCGGTCACACGGAATCGCCTGTCTCTGCCGCTGGAATATTACGCAGACGCATGCCTCAACTTGCAACTCATGCACCTGGTTTCGCCCAACCTGGCGAGCCGGTCACAAATGCTCAGAAAATTTTTAATAGGCCGAATGGTCGTGCCTGCTTAGCCGAGACGGCCGACATGGTGGCGCCACTTCCCAGGTCAGCCCAGGTAGCAAAGAAATTCATGCATCCGCAGCCCCTCGGCCGATACCGCCCTCGTCCGACCCTCGACACCTCACCGGCGTGTTGAGCAAATGAGCAGCTCCGCGATTCTCTCCGGAGGAGAGTCGTAACCGGCGGAGCGGAAGGAACGCCGCGAGAAGACCACGAAGGCTTTGCATGAGACCAGGGAAGGGAACCGGCCTCTGCGCGTCACCGGAGCGGTACTTCCCCGCAATCCAGGTACCGCGAAGGGGACTTCACCACAGCCGCACCCGTCTTTCGGTGACGACCTGATCCGTTGACTAGGCCACCGGCAAGGATCGCCCTGACGCACCAAGGCCCTCGGCGCACGGAAGCACCGAGGAACAAGAGCACGGCAGACATCAGTGATCATTTGGAAGGGCAGCCCATCCACCGCCAGACTGTGGCGTATGAGATCCACGACGCCGCCCTGCGTGCTCGAACAAGGCCACGTCACGGTGCGCGACATGGTGACCCGTCAGCCCGGGCCCACCGATGGCCCGGACTGTCCCGTGTGCGGCGCCGTGTCTCGTCATGCGCTGTGCTCGGCGCCCGGCGTTCCGCCCACGGCGTCGGCGTCATGACGACCGCGGTCGTCGTCGGTGGCGGGCCCAACGGGCTCGCCGCTGCGGCCCTCCTCGCGCGGGATGGCCTGGACGTCACGCTGCTGGAGGCCGCCGACGAGGTCGGCGGCGGCACGCGCAGCCACGAGGCGATCCTGCCCGGCCTGCTGCACGACCACTGTTCGGCCATCCACCCCATGGCCGTCACCTCGCCCGCGCTCCGGGCCCTCGGCCTCGAACGCCACGGGCTGCGCTGGCGGCTGCCGGAGATCGACTGTGTGCACCCGCTGGACGACGGGACTGCCGGGGTCCTGCTGCGCTCCGTCACGGAGACCGCCGCTGGGCTCGGCCAGGACGGCCGCCGCTACCGGGCCCTGGTGGAGCCCTTGGTGCGGCGCTGGGACGCCCTCGCGCACGACGTGATGGGTCCGCTGCTGCGGATCCCGGCGCACCCGCTGCTGCTCGCCCGGTTCGGCCTCCCGGCCGTGCTGCCTCCCGCGGTCCTCGCGCGCCTCTTCCGGACCCCGCAGGCCCAGGCCCTGTGGGCCGGGGTGGCGGCGCACGCGTTCCGGCCGTTCTGGGACCCGCTCGTCTCGGCGATCGGGCTCGGCATCCTCACCTCCGGCCACGCCGCCGGGTGGGCCGTCGCCGAGGGCGGCTCGCAGTCCATCGCCCGCAGCATGGCCGCGGCTCTCCTCGCGGCCGGCGGCACGATCGAGACCGGCGTGCGGATCACCGCCCGGCGGCAGATCCCGCCCGCTGACGTGACGCTGCTCGACCTCGACCCCGGCCAGGTCGCCGCCCTCTACGGCGACAGGCTGCCCGCCCGCGTGACGGGCGCGTACCGGCGCTTCCGCCGCGGCCCTGGCGCCTTCAAGGTGGACCTGGCCGTCGAGGGCGGCGTGCCCTGGAGGGACGAGCGGGCACGACGGGCCGGGACCGTGCACCTCGGCGGCCCGCTCGCCGAAGTGGCCCGGACGGAACGGGACGTGACGCAGGGCCGGATGCCCGAGCGGCCCTTCGTCCTGGTCGGCCAGCAGTACCTTGCCGACCCCTCCCGGTCGGTCGGCGACGTCCACCCCGTCTGGACGTACGCCCATGTCCCGCACGGCTACGACGGGGACGCCACGGAGGCGATCCTCCGGCAGCTCGAACGCTTCGCCCCCGGCGTACACGAACGAATCGTGGGCCGACACGTCACCCGCCCCGCCGACTTCGCCGCGGCCAACCCCAACTTCACCGGCGGCGACATCCTCACCGGAGCGAAGACAGTCTCCCAGCTCCTCCTGGGCGCCCGCCCGGCGCTGGACCCCTACGCCACTGGCCTGCCCGGAGTGTTCCTGTGCTCAGCGGCCACCCCACCCGGCCCTGGGGTGCACGGCATGTGCGGCGCCGGGGCGGCGGCATCAGCACTGCGCCACCTGGGGGGCCGCCCGACCTGGCAGGCTCAGGAGCGCTCCCAGGACTCGCGCACGTAGAGGCGCTCCTCGCTCGTGCAGCCCAGGCCATTGGAGCCCTGCTCGGACCCAAGGTTCCAGCCCACGGCGCCGTTGACCTTGCGGACGAGCTCGATCAGACGGTTGCTCTCCGTCCACGTGCGGTAGGTGACCCGGCCCGCGACGAGCTATGCCCCCGCCCTCCCAACGAACTGAACATCTGCCGCTCGACCTCACAAGGTGAGCCGTCATCTGATGCCGGCCCACCCGGACAGCCCGTGGCCGACCCGGTCCACTCCAGCCCGAGGCCGGCCAGTTACCCGAGCATGTCCACCGTGACCCTCCCACACCGCGCGTATTCGTCAGGAGCACTCCCAGTGATACCTCGGGGCCGCCGCAGGCTCCGTCGGGCTCTCACCGCAGACCTGCCAGGACGCCACGGACAGATCTCGGCCGGACCGCCCTGCAACCCGCCACCTCCGAGAGCCCTCGCAACGTGACCGGCAGGCGCCGAGGTTCGGGAGCCTCTTGCAGCCGCTTGTACCTTCGGAGTTGGGTTCACGGTCGGATCGCCGGCGGGGGGACCGTTGGTGACCTCCGCGAAGGTGTCCTGGGATTTCGCGCGAAGGTGTCCGGCCCCTCCCCAAAGACGGCTTCCACCACAGCCACAGGCCAGAGTGCGTTCTGGGCAGCCGCTTTCGCACAAGACGCCGAGTAGGACTCCGTCAGGTCTGTCTCGGCCCTGGTGCCGTATATGCCCAGCCGGGCAGGGGCTGTTGGCAGGTGGTGCAGATACCCGCGCCCGCCGATCTCACCGACCAGGGCGACCTGTTGTCATCCCGTCATCGGGCATCGGCCGGTGGTTTCGGCGGCCGCCACACCACGAAGATGCGCCGGAGCTGCTGTCCCGAGCGGCAGGAGTACGCTGACAACGTCGAGGGCACGTCGTACGCCGGTGTCCGGACCGGTCTCGTCCTCGTCGCGGCCCCAGGAGCGGGCACGCGACTGCACCTCACCATGGATGACTCGCGCGCCGTCGGTCCGCCCGGCCTTTGGCTCGACTCCACCGAGCGCCCGCCTATGGCACCCACCAGGGCGAGACCGCCTGACGGCCCGCCGCCCACTCTCCACGTCCTGGTCAGTCCAAGCCCACGTAGCTCCTGTTTCCACCGTCCGCGCGACTCGCATCCGCTCTCTGCGATGCCGTTACGCACCCACCGTCCAAGAGGCGCAGCCCAAGACCCCGGCCGCACCGTCGTCACTGAGGTCAAGGACCGCGCATGTCTCTCCCTATCCTCCGCTCCCCGTCCGGCGTCCCGCCGGAAGGCGCCCCGCCGGAAGGCGCCCCGCCGTCCCCGGAGTACGACGGAAGGGCACCCTTCCCGCGTGAGCGAACGGCTGCCGAGCGCACGGGCAGCGAGCGGCTGTACCTGGCGATCACGGCGTTGATCGTCTTCCTCCCGTTCCTGGCACTCGGTCTGGCCGTCTGGCTGCTGTGGGGGCGCCTGATCCATCCCGTCGATGTCCTGCTCGCGGCGGTGCTCTACACCGTCACGGGCCTCGGCGTCACGGTCGGCTTCCACCGTGGTCTGACCCACGGCAGCTACCGGGCCGTACGGCCGCTGCGCACCGCGCTCGCGGTGGCCGGGTCCATGAGCTTCCAGGGGGACGTGATCGGCTGGGTCGCCATCCATCGCCGCCATCACGCCTTCACCGACCGGCCAGGCGATCCTCACTCTCCGTATCGCTACGGCACGTCTGTCTGCGGCCAGTTGCGGGGACTGGTGGATGCCCACGTCGGCTGGTTGTTCCGCAACGACCCCACGTCCGCGACGCGTTATGCTCCCGATCTGCTGGCCGACCGTGACATCCGGGCCGTGTCCAGGGCCTTCCCGGCCCTGTGTGTGCTCACCCTCGCCCTGCCCTTCGCCGTGGGGTGGCTGATCGGCGGCAGTTGGGTGTCCGCCCTGACCGCCCTTCTGTGGGCGGGACTTGTCCGCATCGCCCTGCTCCACCACGTCACGTGGAGCGTGAACTCCCTCTGCCATGTGATCGGTCAGCGCCCGTTCCATACCCGTCGCCACGACCGCGCCACCAACCTGTGGCCCCTGGCCCTGCTCTCGTTCGGCGAGAGCTGGCACAACCTGCACCACGCCGACCCCACCTGCGCCCGGCACGGCGTCGACCGCGGCCAGCTCGACCCGTCCGCCGCCGTGATCCGCCTCTTCGAACGCCTCGGCTGGGCCAGGGACGTGCGCTGGCCCACCCCGGACCGTATCGCCGCCCGCCGCGCATGAACCCGAGCGACCGCATCCCCTTCAGGAGTTCCCATGACACATGCCCCACCGCCCCCACTCTCATCGCCGTCCGCCGCCGTCCGCCTGCGCCTGGTGTCCCAGCCGGCACAGGGCCACGTGGCCCAGCGCATCGACGGCGCCTGGTGGCCCCGCTCGCCCGATCTGGCGACCGAACTGCCCAGGCTGCTGGCCGGACTGCCGCACGCCTGGGGACAGGTCACCAGCGTCCTCGTGGACGAGGCCGTATGGTCCCCGTTCCCGAACCGGCTGCTCGTCGCCAACCAGGTCGTACGCCTGCGCCGGACGACCACCCAGCACTCCCCGTCCACCGTCTGCCTGCTGGCGCCCGGCCGCGGCCGGTGGGACCTGATGGTGGTGCCGCCCGCCGCCACGGACGCGGAGGCCGGGCGGCTGATGGGAAGTATGGCCACCGCTTTGGATGTCAGTGTGGGGTGGGGAGTCGCAGTCCGTTGACGGCGGCCGTCGGACCACCCCCGGGTCCGCGGCACCCCGGGTGCGGGCCTGGGGGGTGTTTTGTCACCGGACCCGGCTGGGCGGGCTCCACGTGCCCGGTCCTGGGCCGCCCGCGCTGCCCGGACGGGAGTCCGCTCGGACCGTCGGAGGAGTAAGCTGGTGTTACCGAGGGTATTTCGTGCACCGGCTTCCATGCCGTTGTCGCTTTCGGCGATTTGACCACGCCGGGCCGGTTCCGATCGGCCAGGAGCAGGGTTCGCGTCATGACTGCGACCGATTACCCCACGCCGATCCTCGGAATGATGCGCTCCTCGAGGCCACTCCGGATCCCTTCCGCTCCCCTCGGTTCCTCGCCGACGGCCGTGCTCGATCCGCTGTCGGGGCGGATCACCAGGGGCCTGACGGACCAGCCGTACTGGTCGGCCTCCCCGGGTGCGACGTCCTTGGGCGGGCAGGTGCAGCCGACGCCCGTCTCGGCCCTCTGGCTGATGGCCGCCGGCAGAGACTGCCTGCGCACCTCGCACGTGGGCCGGCTGATGATGGAGGCGGCGCGCCTGCGCACAGTATCGGAGGCCGACCCGGCGGGGCAGACGGCCTGGGGACTCCGAAGAAGACCACGAAGTCCGCGATCCGGCAGGGCGCCCGCAGATCCCGGCCGTATACGTTCCGCCGACGGCGCGGTGAGAGCGGTGGGAACCGTGGTGGCCCCCCGGCCGCAGCCGGCCGAGGAAGGGCCGACGCACCCGTAGGTGAGGGAAAGGAGTCGCCATGAACACCGGCAGACTCCTTGTGGACACCAGCGGCGAGCCGGTGCTTCCCGGCACCCCGGTCCTGCGGAGGGCCGATCGGACCGACGCACTTCAGAGTTCTTCCGGCTGAGCCGGGCCGACACACCAGAGCCTCAACAGCAGCCCGAGACCCCGGCCGCACCGCAGACGACAGGCCGGGGTCCTCCCGCGCCGTGTGCTCCCCGGACCGCTCGGGACCGGGACCGTCATCGACGTAAGGAAAGTGAGAACCATGGGTGTTCTGATCACCGTGCTGGCGGTGTGCGCCGTGGCGGGGCTGGTCCTGCTCGCCCTGAGCGTGCGCAACGTCCAGCAGTACGAGAAGGGCGTGGTGTTCCGTTTCGGGCGGCTGCTGCCGGCCATCCGAGGGCCGGGCCTGCGGGTCATCCGGCCGATCGGGGACCGGATGCGGAAGGTGTCCGTCCAGACCGAGGTCCTCGGCATCCCGCCGCAAGGATCCATCACCGCCGACAACGTGACGCTCACCGTCGACGCGGTCGTCTACTTCAAGGTCATCGACCCCGTCAAGGCCCTGGTGAACGTGCGCAACTATCCTGCCGCCGTCTCCCAGATCGCGCAGACGTCGCTCCGCTCGGTCATCGGAAGGGCCGACCTGGACACGCTGCTCTCCGACCGCGACCACATCAACGCGGAACTCAAGAAGGTGATGGACGCCCCCACCGAGGAGCCCTGGGGACTGCGCATCGAACGCGTCGAGATCAAGGACATAGCCCTTCCGGAGTCGATGATGCGCTCGATGTCGAAGCAGGCCGAGGCCGAGCGGGAACGCCGCGCGCGGGTCATCGCGGCCGACGGAGAGTTCCAGGCGTCCCAGCGGCTGACCGACGCCGCCGCGACGATGGCCGACACCCCCGGAGCACTCCAACTGCGGCTGCTGCAGACCGTGGTGGACGTCTCTGCCGAGAAGAACAGCACCCTCGTGATGCCGTTCCCCGTGGAGATGCTCCGCTTCTTCGACCACCAGAGCAGGGAAACCGACGGCGAGTCCGCCGGACGGCTCGTGCACCGGACCGCCAGGCGCCCCGCGCTGTCCACCAGTGCCGTGATCCCCGAGCCCGCCACCGCCGCACCGGCCCTCACACCGTCGGTCTCCCTGCCCGGAGAGCGGGCCGGCAGCCGCGCGGAGGTGGCCCGGGAGCGGCGGGACAACTGGCCGACGTGCCGGGACGCCGAGGAATCCCTGGGCGGTTGACCGTTCCCGGCCGCCCGGGGTGACGTGATCGTCTCGGTGCAAGGTGGTGCAGCTGCTGGCCCCGGTGACAGCGTGTCACCGGGGTCGCAGCGGTCCCGGGTGGCTGAAGCGGCCGGCCCGCCGTTGGATGCGATGCCGGAGGGTGCGGTGGCGGACCGGTGGAAGCGCGGCCCGCGCGTCGGCCCGAGTGTAGAAGACATGCTTGGCGCCCTCGATCAGTACCAGGTAGACCACGACCATCAGGGCCAGAGCGAGGACGAGTCCGAGCGGCAGGGACCGGAAGCCGAGTGGTCCCGCGAGCGGGGACATCGGCAGCGCGACACCGACGGCGACGACACCCAGGGCGCTGACCAGCAGGGGGCGGCTGGGCCGGCTGCGGTAGAACGGCACCCGGCGCGTGCGGATGGCGAAGACGACCAGTGCCTGCGTGGCGAGGGATTCCACGAACCAACCGGAGCGGAACAGGTCGGCGCCGGCGTGAAAGACTTCGATCATGACCGCGAAGGTGAGGAAGTCGAAGAGGGAGCTGACGGGCCCGAAGAAGAGCATGAAGCGACGGATGAAGGCGATGTCCCAGTGCGAGGGCGCCCGCAGCTGCTCCGGGTCGACGTGGTCGGTGGGGATGGTCAACTGCCCTGCGTCGTAAAGGAGGTTGTTGAGCAGGATCTGCGAGGGCAGCATCGGCAGGAACGGCAGCACCAGGGAGGCTCCGGCCGCGCTGAACATGTTGCCGAAGTTGCTGGAGGTGCCCATCAGGACGTACTTGATGGTGTTGGCGAAGATCCGGCGGCCCTCGGTGACGCCGTCGGCGAGGACGCCGAGGTCCTTCTCCAGGAGGAGGACGTCGGCCGCGTCCTTGGCCACGTCGGTCGCGGTGTCCACGGACAGTCCCACGTCGGCGGCGTGCAGGGCCAGCGCGTCGTTCACGCCGTCGCCCAGGAACCCGATGTCCCGGCCTCGGCGCCGCAGCGCCCGTACGACTCGGGCCTTGTCCTGGGGCGAGACGCGGGCGAAGACGGTGGTGGTCTCGGCCGCACGGGTCAGCTCCTCGTCGTCCAGCTGACCGATGTCCTGGCCGGTGAGGGCGCGGCCGGGCGGCAGGCCGAGGTCGGCGCAGACCTTCTGGGCGACGAGCGCGTTGTCGCCGGTACAGATCTTGACGGTGATGCCGAGGTCGGCGAGGCGGCGCAGTGAGGCGGCGGCGCCGGTCTTGGGCGGATCGAGGAAGACCAGGAAGCCGGCCAGACGCAGCCGGTACTCGTCGGCGGCGGTGAGGGACGTCTGCCCGTCCGTGTCCCGGGTGGCCACGGCGACCACCCGGCTGCCCGCCGCGAAGTGCTCTTGGAGCACTGCCGCGGCCGCCTCCGGTACGTCACCGCAGCGGGCCAGGACCGCCTCGGGCGCGCCCTTGGCGACGAGCAGGCGGCTGCCGTCCGGACGCTCGACGAGGGCGGAGCCCAGCTGCCGATCGTGGTCGAAGGGCAGCAGCGCGAGCCGGTGGTGTCCGGCCGGGGGTGTGTCCGTGGCCTGCCACAGCGCGACGTCCAGCGCGTTCCCGCCCACCTGGTCGAGGTCGCCCTCGGTGGCCAGCAGGCCCAGCTTCAGCACCGTGTCGGAGGGTGTGCCGGCCGGGTCGAGGGCCGCCTCGAAACGGATGCGGCCCTCGGTGAGCGTGCCGGTCTTGTCGGTGACCAGGACGTCCATGTCGCCCAGGTCCTCGATGCACACCAGCCGTTTGACGAGGACCTTGCGCCGCGCCAGCTGTCGTGAGCCGGTGGCCAGGCTCGTGCTCACCACGGCGGGCAGCAGCTGCGGGGTGATGCCCACCGCGATGGCCAGCGAGAAGAGCAGAGCGTCGAGCAGCGGGCGGTGGAGCAGGAGGTTGATGACGAAGATCCCGGTGGTGAGGGCGGCGGCGACTTTGAGGAGCAGCATGGAGAAGCGGCGCAGCCCCGCCTGGAAGTCGGTCTCCGGCTGCCGTTCTCCCAGCCCCAGCGCGATCCGCCCGAACTCGGCACGGCCCCCGGTGGCTACGACCACTGCGGTGGCGCTGCCCCCGTGCACCACGGTCCCCATCAGCGCGCAGGAGGTCAGCTCGGCCAGTGCCACCCCCGCGGCGACCGGCTCCGGGTCCTTGTCGGCGGGGGCGGACTCCCCGGTGAGGACGCTCTCGTCGCAGGCGAACGCGGTGCATTCCAGCAGGCGCAGGTCCGCGGGCACCACCTGCCCCAGGGTCAGACGTACGACATCGCCCGGCACCAGCTCGGTCACGTCGACCTCGCCGGCCGCGCCGTCCCGGACCACGACGGCCGTGTGCCGCACCCGCGAGTGCAGGGCCTGTGCCGCCTTCTCCGCCCGGTACTCGTTGAGGAATCCCAGTGTCACGCTCAGCACCAGAATCCCCCCGATGATGATCGCGCCGGTCCGCTCGCCGAAGAAGTACGAGACCCCGGCTGTCACCGCCAGCAGGATCAGCAGGGCGCTGCGCAGCTGCCGCCCGAGGACCGCCAGGACGCGGACGTGGTGCGTGCGTACGGCGTTCGGCCCGAAGGCCGCCAGCCGCTCGGCCGCCTCGCCCGTCTCGCCCCCCGACAGGCCGTCGGGGCTGCTCGCGAGCGCGGCCAGCACGGCCTTCGCGTCCTGGGCGGCGGCGTCCCCCACCCGCAGCTTTGCCGTACGGGTGGTCACTGACTCCGTGGTCACTGACTCCAGGTCCATTCGGCGACCTCGGGCAGGTCCGCCCCATGGGCGCGGATCCAGTCGTGATGGCGGTAGCGGACGTCGGCCATCCGCTGCCGCAGCGCCGCCGCGCGGACCGCGAGACCGGGCACCCGGTCGATGACGTCCATGACCAGCCGGTACCGGTCGAGGTCGTTGCGTACGACCATGTCGAACGGGGTCGTGGTGGTGCCCTCCTCCTTGTAGCCGCGTACGTGCAGGTGCGGGTGGTTGGCGCGGCGGTAGGCGAGCCGGTGGATGAGCCACGGATAGCCGTGGTAGGCGAAGAGGACGGGTTTGTCGGGGGTGAACAGCGCGTCGTACTCGCTGTCGGGCATGCCGTGCGGGTGTTCCTCCGCGGGCAGCAGCCGGGCGATGTCGACGACGTTGACCACCCGTACCGCGAGCTCGGGCAGGTGGTGACGGAGCAGCGAGGCCGCGGCGAGTACTTCGAGGGTGGGTACGTCGCCCGCGCAGGCGAGCACCACGTCGGGCTCGCCGGGCTCGGACTCGGTGCCGGCCCAGGCCCAGATGCCGGCGCCGCGGGCGCAGTGCGCGCGGGCGGCGTCGAGGTCGAGCCAGTCGAAGCAGGGCTGCTTGCCCGCGACGACGACGTTGACGTAGTCGCGGCTGCGCAGCACGTGATCCGCCACGCACAGCAGGGTGTTGGCGTCCGGCGGATAGTAGACCCGCACGACCTCCGGCGACTTGTTCAGTACGTGGTCGACGAAACCGGGGTCCTGATGCGAGAAGCCGTTGTTGTCCTGGCGCCACACGTGCGAGGTCAGCAGGTAGTTGAGGGAGGCGATCGGGCGGCGCCAGGGGAGTCGGCGGGCGACGCGCAGCCACTTGATGTGCTGGTTCGCCATGGAGTCGACGATGTGGACGAAAGCCTCGTAACAGGAGAACAGGCCATGCCGGCCGGTGAGGAGATAGCCCTCCAGCCAGCCCTGACAGGTGTGTTCGGAGAGGATCTCCACCACCCGGCCGCCGCGCTCCAGGTGCTCGTCCGTCGGCAGTACCTGGGCCTCCCACGCCTTGCCGCTCGCCTCGTAGACGGCCTGCAGGCGGTTGGAGGCCGTCTCGTCCGGTCCGACCAGCCGGAAGTCGCGCCGCTCGCCCGTGTCGGCCATCACCTGCGCCAGCAGGTCGCCGAGGACGCGGGTCGGCTCATGCGCTGTCGTGCCGGGCTTGTCGACCGGGACGGCGAACCGCTCCAGGGGCGGCACGGGCAGGTCGTGCAGAAGCAGGCCGCCGTTGGTGTGCGGGCTGGCGCCCAGGCGGTGCGCACCGTCGGGGACACAGGCGAGGACCTGTTCCCGGGGGCGTCCGTGCTCGTCGAAGAGTTCATCGGGCCGGTACGAGCGGAGCCATCGCTCCAACTGCCGCAGATGATCCGGGTTCTCGCGTACGGCCGGCAGCGGCACCTGGTGCGCTCGCCAGGTGCCCTCCACCGGGAGGCCGTCGACCTCGGCCGGCCCGGTCCAGCCCTTGGGCGTGCGCAGCACGATCACCGGCCAGCGTGGGCGTTCGGTGATGACGGAACCGGTGCGGGCGGCGTGCTGGAAGGCGGCGACACGGTCCAGGGCCTCGTCCATGGCACGAGCCATCGTCTGGTGGACGGCGCGGGGATCGTCCCCGGTCACGTGGAGGGGCTCGTGGCCGTATCCCCTGAGCAGGGAGTCGAGTTCGGGCTCCGGTATCCGGGCCAGGACCGTCGGGTTGGCGATCTTGTAGCCGTTGAGGTGCAGGATCGGCAGGACGGCACCGTCCCGTACCGGGTCGAGGAACTTGTTCGAGTGCCAGGAGGCGGCCAGTGGGCCCGTCTCGGCCTCACCGTCGCCGATCACGCAGGCCACCAGGAGCCCCGGATTGTCGAACGCGGCCCCGTAGGCATGAGAGAGGGAGTAGCCCAGCTCGCCGCCCTCGTGGATCGATCCGGGGGTCTCGGGTGCGACGTGACTGGGGATGCCGCCCGGGAAGGAGAACTGCCGGAAGAGGCGCGTCATGCCGGCCGCGTCCCGCGTGATGTCCGGGTACGTCTCGGTGTAGCTGCCCTCCAGCCAGGAGTTCGCCACCACGGCCGGCCCGCCGTGACCGGGCCCCCAGACACAGATCGCGTCCAAGCGCCTGGCTTTCACGACCCTGTTGAGGTGGGTGTGGACCAGGTTCAGGCCCGGTGAGGTGCCCCAGTGCCCCAGCAGTCGCGGCTTGACGTGCCCAGGCGCCAACGGCTCGGTCAGCAGAGGGTTGGCCATGAGGTAGATCTGCCCGACGGCCAGATAGTTCGCCGCCCGCCAATGGGCATCCAGAGCGCTCAGCTCCTCCTCGTCGAGGGGGTCGGGGGTGTCCGGAGTGTCGAGAGAGGTCTCGGTAGTGGGGCCGAGCGGCATGACGAACCCTTCTCGCAGGAGACTGATCAGGAACTTCCGGGACTGAGACCGGGGAGGTACTCGGTTTCGTCGATGAAGGCGCGGGCGACGTCCGCCAGGCGGCGGTTGTGGGCGCGGGCGTAGGCGCGCAGCGTCGTGAAGGCCCGCTCCATGTCCGTGTGGCGGCGTTCGGCGAGCTTTCCCTTGGCCTGTTCGATCAGGACGCGGCTGCTGAGGGCGGTCTGCAGCTGTTCGTTGAGGAGGGTGCTGCGCTCGGTGGTGCGTTGTTGCAGCAGGCTGATGGTGGCGACGTCGGCGAGGGCCTGTGCGAAGGGGGTGGCGGCGGGGCTGATGGGCGCCGGGGTGGTGTGGAAGAGGTTGAGGGCGCCGACGACCTCGTCGCGCAGGCGCATGGGCAGTGCCTGGACGGCGGTGAAGCCGATGCGCTGGGCCTGGGCGGTGAACAGGGGCCAGCGCGCGGCTTCGTCGCGCAGGTCGGGAACGGAGACGGTGATCCCGGTGTGGAAGCAGTCCAGGCAGGGGCCTTCGTGGTTCTGGAGCTGGAAGAGTTCGAGGAGGCGCACGCGTTCGTCGGAGGCGGCCATGACACGCAGCACGCCGTCACGGTCGGCGAGCAGGACGCCCGCCGCACCCGCGTCGAGCAGATCGACGCAGCGGTCGGTGAGCAGGCGCAGGAAGTCCATGAGGTCGAAGTCGGCGACGAGACTGTCCGCCAGCTCCACGAACGTCCGGGCCATCAGCTGTTCCTTCATCGTGCACACCTCTGTTGGTGGGGCGTGAGCATCAGTGCTCCTCGTCGGGCGGTCGCGCATCCGGCGGTTGCGTATCGGAGGGACGCGCATCCGGCGGTCTCACGTCGGACGGTGTGGTCTCCAGGGGGAAGCGGAGCCGGTGGGCGACCACGTCGGCGGCGACCACCGAGATCCGTATCCCCCGGGCGTACGCGTGGGCGCGCAGCCGGATGAACGCTTCCTCGACGCCGACGCCGAGCTGGACCATGAGGACGCCGGTGGCCTGGTCGATCTCGGCCCGGTAACCGCCCAGGTCATCGAAGGGCGCGGGGTCCGGCCGGTCCGTGCCGGCCACGTCGGTGCCGGACGCGCCGGTTTCGGACGGGACACCCGCCTCACCGATCCCGGCGTCGAGCAGAAGCAACGTGGCAGTGTCGGCGAAGGCCATCGCGTCGGCCACCTCGTCCGCGTCCAGCTCGACCGAGCTGCTGGAGTACAGGTCGAGTACGCCGGGGCTGATGGCACCGATCTGCAGGGGGAAGGCGAAGACCGCCCTGGCTCCGGCTTCCAGGGCCGCGTCGGCGAACACCGTCCAATGCCGTTGCAGTTCACCGGCCAACAAGTCGGTGCACAGGACCGAGGAGCCGAGGACAAAGGCATCCACGCACGGCCCCTCGCCCAGTGTGAGCTGGAGTTCTTCCAGCTGCTGACTGACGGAGTCGGTGCTGTACAGCGGATGACTCGCCCGCCCGCGGGACATCGCGGACACCCCGGCCCCGCCGACCGGCAGCGCCGCCACCGCCGCCGTACACACGTCGAGGAGGCCGACCCGGGCGCCGCGCAGGGCCGCCTGCTCGGCCACGAGAACCCGGATCCGCGCCGACCGGCTGCCGGGGATCACGGTGACCACCGGATCAAAGGGGGAACTGGCGCCAAGAACACGGCACCGTCGGCCGGCCCGCGGACGTTTCCGACGTCCTTCCTGCGCCAGGAGCGGAGAGAGGCCACGCTCGGCTCGTCGGCCCGGTCCGCCAAGGCGACACCGAGTGATGCCTGGCGCTCGGAGAGGAGCGGGTCCTGCAACCGTCGGGCCACATCCCGGTGCCGCTCGTGCCGGTGAACCAGGAGCCCGGCGAAGCCGTCGCCGGCGCCGGTGATCCGGCCGACGGCGGGCGGGCGCACTCCGTCGAATCCCGGCCACCCGAAGCCGTCATCGCCTACGACACGGGGGGCTGGGACCGCGTGGGGGAGCCGCCGGTGCCGCCGCCCTGGGGAAGATCCGAACCCGCAGCCCTCCAGGGCCGCGGTCTCCGCGATCACCACGGCGAATCCGGGCTGCTGTACGGCGACGGCGAGACGTCCTGGACGGACTTCCGGGCTCGGCTCGAGAGCATCTTTGTCGAACGCCGCTGCGCGGGACCCCGCGACGGACCCGCGAGATCCCCGCGGGAACAGACGGCCTGCCAGCGGGCTGGACCGGCTCGGGCACATCGCTTCTACGGCGGGCTGCTCGCGACCGCCTCCGCTCCACGGCTGACCGCGGGCTGGAGAGGTGATCATGGCGTCCCCGCCCGCTGGAGGGGACGAGAGCGGCGCGAGCGGTCGCGAGCCCTCCGGCGGATGGACAGCCGCACAGAATAAGGCATGACACCTCTGTTCCAGCCGTTCAGGTGTTCTCGGGACCGCTACCGGGCACCGGACGCGAGGCGCCGGGCTTGGTACCCGGCGAGGTGCGACCGAGGTCGGGGCGTACGAACACATGAGTGGGTCACCAGGTCTGAGTTCCGCGCTACGAGGCTCGGTGCCCGACAGGGATCTCCTCGAAGATGCGACGGGTCCGGACGAGAATCCGCTCCCGTGGCATCGTGGTCAGCAGGCCGTGCGTCCACCGGGGTCCTGGGCGTCCGCTCACCAGCATAGTCCCCGGCCCTTCGCCGCGGTGGGTCCGAACAGGCCGGAATCCGGCAACCGGGCGGCTGCGGAAAGGCATCGGAGAAATCCGGGGCGAGCCGAATGTGAGTGAGCAGGTAGACCAGCAGCGGGAAGTCGACGAGCAGGGCGCGATGGCCAGGCCCGCGAAGAACAGCAGTGCCCCGTCCCGCCCCACCCGCGATCCTGACCTTGTCGGCGGTCCAGCAGACCGCACTGATCGCGAACACGGATCTGCCCATCGCGACCAGCCCGACCACGCCGAGACCGACCAGCACACCGGCATCCTTGAGCTTGAGCTGGGCCGGGTTTCCCGGTCCTCCTCCTTCTGCCACACCGCGCGCAGACACCCGCGCAGTGCGCCGACCTGCCGATCACGAGCAGCAGCGCGCCCGCGATGAGTCCGACGCGTCCGGCATGCGCGACGAGGCCATTCACGTTCAGCAGGTCGGAAGGCTCGGTGCCTGGGCGGCGATCTTGTCCTGGAGCCTCCCGAGCTGGTCTTTGCTCAGCAGCGCAGCGCACCGATCGCCGCTCCGGAGGTGATCAGTGGAAAGAGGGCGACGAACTGGTGAAGGTGAAGGCGGCGGCGAGCCGGGCCCAGTGGACCGCACCCAGCTGCGCGAACGCCCGCCACACGTGCGTACCCCTCAGCCGTGCGACGAGAGGAAGCCCCGTCAGTGGTTCCATGAAAACACCCAACCTCAGCGTACCCAGGGCGACGAGAACTGACAGCAGCGGCGAAGCCCCCACTGCTCCGCCAGTTCACATACTGTCCAGCTGGCGCCTGGAAGCTGGCGATCGCGTCCACTCTGCTGCGACTCCGGCACGCGCCAGCGGCGTCCTGGCGGCCGGCGACAGGACGGGCCATACGGGACCGCACGTGGAACACTCCGCACCCTGCGTCCCGGTCCCCGTGGCCTTGTGGACGGCGTGGTTCTAATGTTGGAGCAGAGCAGATCCTCGCGACACGGCCTCCACCAGGACGGACCGCGACGACCTGGTCGGCCCACGTGAGATCGCCCGCTCGGACACCGCGAACGCGCGGGGGGAACTCACCCAACGGTGATCTACCTCCGGCCCCGGATGGCGGTCGTCGGAGCAGACCGCACGCTTTTTGAGCACCGGCCCGCCCCCGGAAGGCCGCCACTGCACGCACAGAGAACTGACGTCAGCGCCACGGGACAGTCCTCCTGCCACACCCCGCATGACAACTCACCCAGGGTGGCCACTCATGAGTATCGCGAAGAAAATCGCGCACAGAGCCGAAGCGATGAAGGGCGGTGCCAAGAAGACAGCCGGCCGTGCCACCGGCAGTCGGCGCCTGCAGGCGGAAGGCCGTGGAGACCAGGTCAAGGGCAACCTCAAGCAGGCCGGGGCAAAGATCAGGGACGCCTTCAAACACTGACCACCCCGTAAACCCGACCAAGACAACGCTGAGGGGCGTTGCGGAACCGCGGCCATGAAAAGGGTCAGAGGTCGGTGGAAAGCGAGGCGTGGGCGCAGGCAGTGCGGCGCCAGCTCGACCTGGGTCGGCTGCTTCCGCTCGGCGGGCCCGACGACGGGACGTGGATCACCGGGCAAGCGGCCGTCGGGGCTCTTGGGTGCGCGGCCGCCGGGATTCTCGGCGTCCGGCTGGAGCCTTTGCGTACCGGGTCGGCATCGCTT
Organism: Streptomyces sp. NPDC006655; assembly: GCF_040703965.1. NCBI lineage: Bacteria > Bacillati > Actinomycetota > Actinomycetes > Kitasatosporales > Streptomycetaceae > Streptomyces > Streptomyces sp. NPDC006655. Next base: position 70,933 of record NZ_JBEYJU010000046.1, read on the forward strand.
GAGCCTGTGTCCGACCCGGCCGTCCGTCCGCCGGCTCGCTACCGCCTAACCCGTTCAGGATCGAGGCTGCCTTCACGACATCCCCGGGGCAGTCGCTGCCTCGCACCGCTGACCAGTTGAGGAGCGCACTGCTCGACGCGGCCGTTGAACGGCTCGGCCTGGCCGCCGTGACAGTTGACTTGCATGTCACGGATCTCCTTGAGGGCTCGGAGGCAGGCGTGGGGTCGCGGACCGCGGCGAGGGCCATGAGGCCCGTGCCGGAGGCTGCAGACCGCTCGCCCGCGGTGGCCGGAACAGGGTCCATGCGGGGGCCCGTCGGGGAGCTGGCGAACGTCGCGGCGGGTGTTTGGGGCGTTGCCCGCCTCACCGCGGTGCTGGGAAGCCTCCCGGTCAGGGTGGTGGACCATGACGATCCGCCCGGCCGCCACAGCGAGGTCCAGCTCTCGGTCGCCCCCGGGCACCATCCATTGGAAGTCGCCCGCGCCGTCCGGTACGCCGTGGCCGAGGCAGCCACCACCGACACCCCGGCCGGGTCTGTGTAGCGAACGGTGGAACTCGGTCGGTCTTGTTCAGTGGCGTCCGGCGGTGAGCCGGCCGTCGAAGGTGATGTCGAAGGCTTGGAGTGCGGCCTTCCAGCGCATGGTCCAGCGTTTGCGTCCGGTGCCGGTCGGGTCCAGGCTCATGACGGCCAGGCAGACGCACTTGAGGGCGGCCTGGTCGGTGGGGAAGTGCCCCCGGGCCCGGACGGCCTTGCGGGTCCGCGCGTTGATGCTCTCGATTGCGTTGGTGGTGCAGACGATCTTGCGGATCTCCACGTCGAACCGGAGGAAGGGCACGAACGCCGCCCAGGCCGCCTCCCAGAGCCGGACGATCGCCGGATACTTTTTGCCCCAGGCGTCGGTGAACTCCACGAACCGCTCCAGAGCGGCGTCCTCGGTCGGCGCGGTGTAGGCGGGCCTGAGCGCCTTCGCGATCTTCTCCCAGTCCTGCCGGGCCGCGTAACGAAAGCTGTTCCTCAGCAGGTGCACGACACAGGTCTGGACGATCGTCGCAGGCCAGACGGTGTTCACGGCGTCCGGGAGACCGGTCAATGGCCGTCACAGACCAGCATCAGGACATCGGCCGCGCCGCGGTTCTTGATCTCGGTCAGGACCTGGAGCCAGTACTTCGCACCTTCACCGCCGTCGCCGATCCA
>NZ_JBEYJU010000047.1:0-35019 GCF_040703965.1 Streptomyces sp. NPDC006655
GTGGCTCCGCCACATGACCCGCCACCCCGCACGCCGATCGCACGCACCGAACGCCGCTCCTTCTCCCACGGAGATCCATCAGAAGGGCCCTAGCCGCGAGCCGCCAGCAGCTGCTCGATCACGACCGCCACACCGTCCTCGTTGTTGGCGACCGTGCGGCCGGAGGCGGCGGCGACGACGTCGGGGTGGGCGTTGCCCATCGCGTACGACTGTCCGGCCCAGGTCAGCATCTCGACGTCGTTGGGCATGTCGCCGAAGGCGATGACCTCCTCGTGCGAGATGCCGCGCTCGGCACACTCCAGCGCGAGCGTGCTCGCCTTGGAGACGCCCGGACCGCTGATCTCCAGCAGGGCGCTGGGGCTGGACCGGGTGACGGTGGCACGCTCGCCGACGGCGAGCCGGGCGATGGTGAGGAAGGCGTCGGGGTCCAGGTCCGAGTGGTAGGCGAGGATCTTGAGCACGGGCTCGCCTGCGCTCGGGCCGTCGACGGCCAGGATGTCCTCGGCGGCCAGCAGATGGTCGGGTATCTCCATGTGCAGCTTGGGATAGGCCGGCTCCTGGTGGAAGCCGTACGTCTGCTCGATCGCGTACACCGTGCCGGGCGCGGCCTCGCGCAGCAGCCGTACGGCGTCCAGCGCGTTCTCCCTGGCCAGTTCGCGTACCTTCACGAAGCGGTGGGCTCCGGGGCCGCCGTGCAGGTCGACGACGGCGGCGCCGTTGCCGCAGATCGCCAGGCCGTGGCCGTGGACGTGGTCGCTGACGACGTCCATCCAGCGGGCCGGACGGCCGGTGACGAAGAACACCTCGATACCCGCCTCCTCGGCGGCGGCCAGCGCGGCGACCGTCCTCGTGGAGACCGACTTGTCGTCGCGCAGCAGGGTGCCGTCGAGATCGGTGGCGATCAGCCGGGGCGGGGTCGCGAAGGCAGAGGTCTCGGGCTGTCGGGTCGCTGAGGTCACCGGGCCATTCTCGCGCATATGCCCGCACGGGAGTGCGTCGGTGCGCACAGATGAGACACAGACGACTCCGGAACGGGTTCAGCCGAGCTGGGCCGGGGCCTCCATGGCGATCCGTTCGAAGACCTTCTCCTCGGCGGCGAACACCGAGTCCGGGACGGGCCAGTGGATCACCAGCTCGGTGAAGCCCAGCTCCTGATACCGGCCGGCGAAGTCCACGAAGGCGTCCAGCGAGCGCAGTGGACGGTCACGGTCCGGGGTGAAGCCGGTGAGCAGCACCCGGTCCAGCTCCGACACGTCCCGGCCGGCCGCCGCGCAGGCGTCGGCGAGCCTGCCCAGCTGTCCGCGCAGCGCCTCGTAGGACTGCTCGGGCGTGCCCGTCTCGAACAGCTTGGGGTCGCCGGTGGTCACCCATGCCTGGCCGTGCCGTGCGGCGAGCTTCAGCCCGCGTGGGCCGGTGGCGGCCACCGCGAAGGGCAGCCGGGGCCGCTGGACGCAGCCCGGGATGTTGCGCGCCTCACCCGCCGAGTAGAACGCGCCCTCGTACGTCACCGTGTCCTCGGTGAGCAGCCGGTCGAGCAGGGCCACGAACTCGGCGAACCGGTCGGCCCGCTCGCGTGGCGTCCACGGCTCCTGGCCCAGTGCGGTGGCGTCGAAACCCGTGCCGCCCGCGCCGATGCCGAGCGTCACCCGGCCGCCGGAGATGTCGTCGAGGGAGATGAGCTCCTTGGCGAGCGTCACCGGATGCCGGAAGTTCGGGGAGGTGACCAGTGTGCCGAGACGCATCCGCTCGGTGCGGGCCGCGGCGGCCGTCAGCGTCGGCAGGGCACCGAACCACGGGCCGTCCCGGAAGCTGCGCCAGGACAGGTGGTCGTAGGTGTACGCGGTGTGGAAGCCCAGTTCCTCGGCGCGCGTCCAGGCGGAGGAGCCGCCCTCGCTCCAGCGGCGGTACGGCAGGATCACGGTGCTCAGACGCAGACTCATGGGTCCGAGACTAAGGGGACGCACGGGCAGGGGACGAAACGGTCACCGTACGCGGCTGCTCAGCCAGGGCGTGAGCAGGCTCGCGGCGAGGTACTCCCGGTAGGTGCGGTCGCCGGGCAGCGGCACCACCAGCGCGGCCGAGGGCGGGAAGCGGCGGGCGCGGACGTGGGTCAGGCCGCCGAAGACGGAGTGCAGGAAGCCGGGCACGTCGTCGCGCGGGACGTCGTGGAACTCGACCCCCTCGACCGTGATCAGGGCGTCGTCCTCCGGATGGAGCCGCACGCTCACCCGGGGCACCCCGCCGAACTCGGCGTACGCCTCGTGCGGCAGAGAACCGTCCGGGTCCGTGACGACACCGAAGGCCGCCGCGGTGCGTCGCGAGGTCCGGTCGGCGCCGATGTCGTGCGTGACCTCGATCTCCCGCCCGTACTGCGCGGCGATCCCCTGGAGAGCGTCGACGGCCGCCTCGGTCGTCGGCAGGTGTTCCCGGTGGTACCCCGAATGGTCCATACCACTCATGATGCCGGGCTCAGTGCGCTTCGGGGAAGCGCAGGTAGGCGGGCGGCACGGCCTTCGTCAGCCACACTCCGTTCGCGCTGAGGTGGAAGACGTGACCGTCCCGGTGCATCGCGCCCGCGTCGACCGACAGCACGACGGGGCGCCCGCGCCGGGCCCCCACCCGTGTCGCGGTCTCCCGGTCGGCCGACAGGTGTACGTCATGCCTGTTCATGGGCTTGAGGCCGACGGCCCTGATCGCGTCCAGGTGGCGGCCGACGGTGCCGTGGTACAGGTACGGCGGCGGGGTCGCCGGGGGCAGGCCGAGGTCGACGTCGACGCTGTGGCCCTGGCTGGCGCGGATCCGGGTGCCGTCGATCGCGAAGCGCTGCTTGTCGTTGTCGGCGACCACGCGGTCCAGTTCATCGCGGCTGACGGGGAACCCGTGTGCCGCGGTCGCCGCGAGCAGGGCGTCGATCTCCACCCAGCCGGCCTCGTCCAGCGTCAGCCCGATGCGGTCGGGCTGGTGGCGCAGGTGCTTGGAGAGGTATTTCGACACCTTCACGGTGCGCTGTTCTTCGTTCTGTCTGATGGTCTTCTTGTCGTTCACATCACCAGGGTGACGGCGAGACGCGGATCACGCAGATATTTTCGGCGCGAGGTTTGATCCACAAACAAGTGCGGTTATCCACAGGAGAGTTGGCGCGACTGTGGACAACCGCTGGGCGATTCGGGGGGTTTCGTCAAGATCGTTCACGAACCCGTGACATGTGGCCATGGCGGCCAAGTGGCCTGCTTCGAGAACGCGTTCGTCGGTGAACGCGATGAAGGCCGACGTGCCGTGCGGGCCAACTGGCCTTCGTACGGCCTGAACCGTGTCGGCGGCTGCTTCTCCGCCCGCCTGTTGTCTGCGCACCTAGCGGGTGGCGAACAGGCGTGTGTTCAAGGGTGAGTTACGCATCCACCGTCTGCCGGCGAGCGGGCGCAAGCGCCGCGGTGCGGTCCGCGCCGCTCACAGCTTCGGCTCCACCCTCGCCAGCCGGCGCGACAACCGGGGTGCCCACCGCGACAGTGCCCGCATCCCCCGTGCCTCCGGGGTCACCGGCACCACCGCCCGATCGCGTGCCACCGCGTCCAGGATCGCCGAAGCCACCTTCTCCGGTGGGTAGTTCCGCATCCCGTACAGCCGCGCGGACCGCTGCTGCCGACGCCGTTGCTCCGCCTCGTCGACCCCCGTGAAGCGGGCCGTCGACGTGATGTTCGTGTTGACGAAGCCGGGGCAGATCGCGCTCACGCCGATGCGCCGGTCGGCGAGTTCCGCGCGCAGGCACTCCGAGAGCATGAGGACCGCCGCCTTGGACGTGCTGTAGGCCGGCAGGGCGCGGGAGGGCTGATACGCGGCCGCGGACGCGACGTTCACGATGTGACCGCCCTGCCCGCGTTCCGCCATCCGGGCCCCGAAGAGCCGGCATCCGTGGATCACGCCCCACAGGTTCACGTCCAGGACCCGCCGCCAGTCCTCCGGTGTCGTCGTGAGGAAGGAGCCCGACAGCCCGACGCCCGCGTTGTTGACCAGCACGTCCAGTACGCCGTACGCGCGGTGGACCCTCTCCGCGAGCTTCTCCATCGTCTGCTCGTCGGAGACGTCGGCGGTCTCGGCCCAGGCGTCCGCCGCGCCGGCCAGCCGGGACAGCTCGGCGGTGCGGGTGGCCGCCTCCCCGTCCCGGTCCACGGCCACCACCCGCGCGCCCGCCTCGGCGAAAGCCAGCGCCGTCGCCCGCCCGATGCCGCTGCCCGCCCCGGTGACCAGCACCAGCTGCCCCCCGAAGCGCTGGGCATGCGGATCCGAGCGCTTCGGCTCCCGCTCCGGGTCCTCCTCGACCGACAGCACGAACTCCTCGATCCAGGCGGACACCTGGTCCGGCCGGGTGCGCGGGATCCAGTGCCTGTCCGGCAGCGTGCGCCTGGTCAGCCGGGGCACCCAGCGGTCCAGGTCGTCGTAGAGCCGCTCGGACAGGAACGCGTCGCCCAGGGGCGTGATCAGCTGCACGGGCGCGTGCGCGTACGCGTCCTCGCGCGGGTGGCGCAGCCGGGGCCGGACGTTGTCGCGGTACAGCCAGGCCCCGTGGGCCGCGTCGGAGCGGAGGGACGCGGTCGGGTAGTCGCCCGCGGGCAGCCGTTCGGCCCGCTGGAGCAGCTTCGGCCAGCTCCTGCCGAGGGGGCCTCGCCAGGCCAGTTCGGGGACGACCGGGGTGTGCAGCAGGTAGACGTACCAGGACCTGGCGCCCTGGCCGAGAAGCTGGCCCACCCGGCGGGGCGTCGGACGCTTCACGCGCGCGTCGATCCAGTGCCCGAAGTGGTCCAGGGACGGACCGGACATCGAGGTGAAGGAGGCGATGCGGCCCTCGGTGCGCGCCACCGTGACGAACTCCCAGGACTGCACCGAGCCCCAGTCGTGGCCGACCAGGTGGACCGGGCGGTCCGGGCTGACCGCGTCGGCGACCGCCAGGAAATCGTCCGTGAGCTTGGCGAGGGTGAAACCGCCGCGCAGGGGTTTCGGGGCGGTGGAGCGGCCGTGGCCGCGGACGTCGTACAGGACGACGTGGAAGCGGTCGGCCAGTCGGGTCGCGACCTCGGACCACACCTCCTTGCTGTCCGGGTAGCCGTGGACGAGGACGACCGTCGGGGCCGACGGATCACCCAGCTCCAGCACGCACAGGTCGACGCCGCCCGTACGCACCCGCCGTTCGCGCGCGTCTTCGATGCCCGTCACTTGTCCTCCGCCCAGCGCCGCGTGTGTGCGTGACACCCGTGAATGTGGCAGTTGTTAGAGGGATCGTCAACAGGGCGGCCGGGGCTCGGGATAACTCTGGGTAGCTCTCAGGAAGGGGATCCCCTAGGGCTCCGTAATACTCGAGGGTGATGTGAAGACGGCTCTCGGGTCTGACGACCGGACGTGGTCCAGGTCACTACCTTCGATGTCGTGACTGTGATCGCGACCGAAAGCCTGAGCAAGCGGTTCCCCCGGGTGACCGCGCTCGACCGGCTGTCCGTGGACATCGGACCCGGTGTGACCGGACTCGTCGGAGCCAACGGCGCCGGCAAGTCCACCCTGATCAAGATCCTGCTGGGTCTGTCCCCCGCGACGGAGGGCCGCGCCGAGGTGCTCGGCCTGGACGTCGCGACCAAGGGCGCGGCCATCCGCGAGCGGGTGGGCTACATGCCGGAGCACGACTGCCTGCCGCCCGACGTCTCGGCCACCGAGTTCGTCGTGCACATGGCCCGGATGTCCGGCCTGCCGCCCACCGCCGCCCGCGAGCGCACCGCGGACACCCTGCGCCACGTCGGCCTCTACGAGGAGCGGTACCGCCCCATCGGCGGCTACTCGACCGGCATGAAGCAGCGCGTGAAACTCGCCCAGGCCCTGGTGCACGACCCGCAGCTGGTCTTCCTGGACGAGCCGACCAACGGCCTCGACCCGGTCGGCCGCGACGAGATGCTCGGCCTGATCCGCCGGATCCACACGGACTTCGGCATCTCGGTCCTGGTCACCTCGCACCTGCTCGGCGAGCTGGAGCGCACCTGCGACCACGTGGTCGTCGTGGACGGCGGCAAGCTGCTGCGTTCCAGCTCCACCACGGACTTCACGCAGACCACCACCACCCTCGCGATCGAGGTCACCGACAACGACGAGCACCCCGACGGCACCCGCGCGGTGCGCGACGCGCTCACCGCGCGCGGGATCGAGACGGACAACGAGGGCGCCGGCCTCCCCGGCGCCGGCCACATCCTGCTGCTCACCGCCCAGGGCGAGGAGACCTACGACCTGGTCCGGGACGTCGTCGCCGACCTGGGCCTCGGGCTGGTGCGCATGGAGCAGCGCAGACACCACATCTCCGAAGTGTTCACCAGCAGCGACGAGCAGCGGAAGGAGGCGACCGTCCATGGCGGTTGAGCAGCCCCTGGCCACCCCCGCGGGTGACCAGTCCCGTATCCACGACATCGGCTACCGCGGCTACGACGGCCCGCGGCTGGGCCGCGCCTACGCCCGCGTCTCCCTCTACTCGCAGACCCTGCGCGGCTCCTACGGCCTCGGCCGCTCGGTGAAGTCCAAGGTCCTGCCCATGCTGCTGTTCGCGGTGATGTGCGTGCCGGCCGCCATCATGGTCGCCGTCGCCGTCGCCACCAAGGCGCACGACCTGCCGGTGACCTACTCGCGGTACGCGATCATCATGCAGGCCGTGATCAGCCTGTACGTCGCCTCGCAGGCACCCCAGGCCGTCTCCCGTGACCTGCGCTTCAAGACCGTCCCGCTGTACTTCTCGCGGCCCATCGAGACCGCCGACTACGTCCAGGCCAAGTTCGCGGCCCTCGCCTCCGCCATGTTCATCCTCACCGGCGCCCCGCTGGTCGTGCTGTACGTGGGCGCCCTGCTCGCCAAGATGGGCTTCGCCCACCAGACCAAGGAGTTCGGCCAGGGGCTGCTCTCGGTGGCCCTGCTGTCCCTGCTGTTCGCCGGCATCGGCCTGGTCATCGCGTCGGTCACCCCGCGCCGCGGCTTCGGCATCGCCGCCGTGATCGCCGTACTGACCATCTCCTACGGCGCGGTCACCACCCTCCAGGCCATCGCCGACTCCCAGGGCAGCGCGGGCGCCGTCCCGTGGATCGGCCTGTTCTCACCGGTCACCCTGATCGGCGGCCTGAGCACCGCCTTCCTCGGCGGCACCAACACCTTCCCGGGCGGCGACGGCCCCACCCACGCCCAGGGCGTGGTGTACCTGCTCGTCATCCTCGGTCTCGTCGCCGCGACCTACGGCCTGCTGCTGCGCCGCTACAAGAAGGTGGGACTGTGACCACACTCTCCATCGACCACGTCTCCCGCTGGTTCGGCAACGTGGTCGCCGTCAACGACATCACCATGACCATCGGCCCCGGGGTCACCGGCCTGCTCGGCCCGAACGGCGCCGGAAAGTCCACCCTCATCAACATGATGGGCGGCTTCCTCGCCCCCTCCACCGGCACGGTCACCCTCGACGGGCAGCAGGTCTGGCGCAACGAGGCGATCTACAAGCACATCGGCATCGTCCCCGAACGCGAGGCGATGTACGACTTCCTCACCGGCCGGGAATTCGTGGTCGCCAACGCAGAGTTGCACGGACTCGGTGCCAAGGCGGCCCAGCGTGCGCTCGCGACGGTCGAGATGGAGTACGCGCAGGACCGCAAGATCCAGACGTACTCCAAGGGCATGCGCCAGCGCGTGAAGATGGCGTCCGCCCTGGTCCACGACCCGTCCCTGCTCCTCCTCGACGAGCCCTTCAACGGCATGGACCCGCGCCAGCGCATGCAGCTGATGGACCTGCTGCGCAGGATGGGCGACGAGGGCCGGACGGTCCTGTTCTCCTCCCACATCCTCGAAGAGGTCGAGCAACTCGCCTGGCACATCGAGGTCGTGGTGGCCGGCCGGCACGCGGCCAGCGGCGACTTCCGCAAGATCCGCCGTCTGATGACCGACCGCCCGCACCGCTACCTGGTCCGCTCCAGCGACGACCGGGCGCTCGCGGCGGCGCTCATCGCGGACCCCTCCACCTCGGGCATCGAAGTGGACGTCACCGAGGGTGCGCTGCGCATCCAGGCCGTCGACTTCGGCCGTTTCACCGCGCTGCTGCCGAGGGTCGCCCGCGACCACGGCATCCGGCTGCTCACGGTCTCGCCGTCCGACGAGTCCCTCGAATCCGTGTTCTCGTATCTGGTCGCGGCGTAGGAGGCCGAAGATGTACGACCCCACAGTCGCCCGGCTCACCTACCGGGCCCTGCTCGGCCGTCGCCGGGCCCTCATCCTGGGCGCCCTGCCCCTGCTGCTGATCGTGATCTCCGTGGTCGTCCGCGGCCTCGCGGGCGCCGACGACCAGACGGCCGCCGACCTGCTCGGCGGCCTCGCCCTCGCGACCATGGTGCCGCTCATCGGCGTCATCGCGGGCACGGGCGCGATCGGCCCCGAGATCGACGACGGCTCGGTGGTGTACCTCCTGTCCAAGCCGATCAAACGGCCGACGATCATCTTCACCAAGCTGATCGTCGCGATCGCCGTGACCATGGTGTTCTCGGCCCTGCCGACCCTGATCGCGGGCTTCGTCCTCAACGGCAACGGCCAGCAGATCGCCGTCGCCTACACGGTGGCCGCGCTGGTCGCGTCGATCGCCTACGCGGCGCTCTTCCTGCTGCTGGGCACGGTCTCCCGGCACGCGGTGGTCTTCGGGCTCGTCTACGCCCTGGTCTGGGAGGCGCTGTTCGGCTCCCTCGTCCCGGGCGCGCGCACCCTGAGCGTCCAGCAGTGGTCCCTGGCGGTCGCCCACAAGGTGACCGGTGGTGACCTGGTCACGTCCGACGTGTCCCTGACCACGGCCACCGTGCTGCTGGTGCTGGTCACCGTCCTGGCGACCTGGTTCGCGGGCCAGAAGCTGCGCTCCCTGACGCTGGCGGGCGAGGAGTAGACGGGCCGCCCCCTTACTGACGGGGGCTTCACCTGCCGCCGGGCAGACTGGGCAAAGGGGGACGTTCTGTGGAGAGGGACGGGGATGGCTGAGGGCTTCGAAGGCGCCGACTGGGACGGCATCGTCCTGGACGAGGACTTCATACGGTCGGCCGAGACCTCGGAGCCGTCCGCGCGGGCACGGATGCTTGCGGCGCGGTGGCGTGCGGAGAAGCCGGAGCCCCAGCCCTGGCGGTCGGACGAGCCACCGGCGGGGTGGTTCTTCAGCAAGGGGCGGCGCAGGTGGTGGCGCCGGTGAGGCAGTGGGGCGACCACGCGCCGTGGGCGCCCTACGAATAATCACTGGCGTCCGACTCGGCCCATCGGCACAGTAGCTGTGTCAGCCCACCATCAGGGAGAGGAGCCGGACGATGTCCGTGCACGACAGTACGTCCCGCTCCCGTCAGGGCAGCCTTCGGCGGATCGCCGTGTAGCTGCCCGGGGCGGCCGCTTCGAGCACGCGATGGTCGCTCTCGCGTGGGCCGCCCACCCGGAGAATTGGCCGAGTGGAAAGGCACCGGCTCGTGCTGTGCTCCATCGGACGCGAGTCGTGGTCGGGCCTGAGAAGCCCGCGCACGTTCGATCCGTGCATTCTCCGCGGACCCGCAGGCCCGCTTCAGCCGAGCAGACGCTCCACGACCGCCGCGATGCCGTCCTCCTCGTGGGAGGACGTCACCTCGTCGGCCACCGCCTTCAGCTCCTGATGGGCGTTGGCCATGGCAACCCCGTGAGCGGCCCAGGCGAACATCGGGATGTCGTTCGGCATGTCGCCGAAGGCGATCGTGTCCGCCGCCTTCAGACCGAGCCGGCGCGCGGCCAGCGACAGACCCGTCGCCTTCGACAGACCCAGCGGGAGCAGTTCCACGATCCCCGCGCCCGCCATGGCCACGCTCACGAAGCCGCCGGCCGCCTGGCGCGCGGCCTCGGCCAGTTCGTCGTCGGAGAGGTCGGGGTGCTGTATGTAGATCTTGTTCAGCGGTGCCGACCACAGATCCGCGGCGTCCGTGAAGGGGGTCGACGGAAGGTGACCCGTCACGGCGTACCCCGGGCCCACCAGCACGTCACCGTCGAGTCCGTCCCGGCTCGCCGCCAGGTGGAGCGGGCCGACCTCGGCCTCGATCTTCGCCAGCGCGACCGCGGCCAGCTGACGGTCCAGCGTCACCGACGTCAGCAGGCGGTGCGACCCGGCGTCGTACACCTGCGCCCCCTGGCCGCAGACGGCGAGGCCGTCGTAGCCGAGATCGTCGAGGATGTGCCGGGTCCAGGGGACCGCGCGGCCGGTGACGACGATGTGTGCGGCGCCCGCCGCGGTGGCCGCGGCGAGCGCCTCTCGGGTGCGCCGGGAGATCGACTCGTCGGAGCGCAGCAGCGTCCCGTCGAGATCGGTGGCGATGAGCCCGTAGGGGAACGAGGTCACCGGGACACCGGCTCCAGGACCTCCCGGCCGCCCAGGTACGGGCGCAGCACCTCGGGCACGCGCACCGAGCCGTCGGCCAGCTGGTGGTTCTCCAGGATCGCCACGATCGTGCGCGGGACGGCACACAGCGTGCCGTTGAGCGTCGCGAGCGGCTGCACCTTCTTGCCGTCGCGCATCCGGACGGACAGCCGGCGGGCCTGGAAGCTGTCGCAGTTGGAGGCCGACGTCAGCTCGCGGTACTTGCCCTGGGTCGGGATCCACGCCTCGCAGTCGTACTTGCGGGACGCCGACGCGCCGAGGTCGCCCGAGGCCACGTCGATGACCTGGAAGGGCAGCTCGAGGCCGGTCAGCCACTGCTTCTCCCAGTCCAGGAGCCGCTTGTGCTCGTTCTCCGCGTCCTCGGGGGCGACGTAGGAGAACATCTCGACCTTGTCGAACTGGTGCACGCGGAAGATGCCGCGGGTGTCCTTGCCGTACGTGCCCGCCTCGCGGCGGAAGCAGGGCGAGAAGCCCGCGTAGCGCAGCGGCAGCCGGTCGGCGTCGAGGATCTCGTCCATGTGGTACGCGGCGAGCGGTACCTCGGAGGTGCCGACCAGGTAGTAGTCGTCCTTCTCCAGGTGGTACACGTTCTCCGCGGCCTGGCCGAGGAAGCCGGTGCCCTCCATGGCGCGCGGACGGACCAGCGCCGGGGTCAGCATCGGGGTGAAACCGGCCTCGGTGGCCTGCGCGATGGCCGCGTTGACCAGCGCCAGCTCGAGGAGGGCGCCGACACCGGTCAGGTAGTAGAAGCGCGAGCCGGACACCTTGGCGCCGCGTTCGACGTCGATGGCGCCCAGCGCCTCGCCGAGCTCCAGGTGGTCCTTGGGCTCGAAGCCCTCCGCGCCGAAGTCGCGGATGGTGCCGTGCGTCTCCAGGACGACGAAGTCCTCCTCGCCGCCGACCGGGACGTCGGGGTGCACGAGGTTGCCCAGTTGCAGCGCGAGGCGCTTGGTCTCCTCGTCGGCCTCGTGCTGCTCGGCGTCGGCGGTCTTGACGTCGGCGGCGAGCTGGCTCGCCTTCTGCAGCAGCTCGGCCTTCTCGTCGCCGGAGGCCTTGGGGATGAGCTTGCCGAGCGTCTTCTGCTCGTTGCGCAGCTCGTCGAAGCGGACGCCGGACGACCTGCGCCGCTCGTCGGCAGCCAGGAGGGAGTCGACGAGCGCGACATCCTCTCCACGGGCGCGCTGGGACGCGCGCACACGGTCGGGGTCCTCACGGAGCAGGCGAAGGTCAATCACGGAGTCAAGGCTACCGGTGTGGGGTTGCCCCTCACGACTCACTATTCCCACGTGTTCCGATTCACGGCTTACGTTCCGTTATGAGCGAATTGCCGATCGTGTCAATAAAAAGTGTCTCACTCCCTGGGACGGGGCACGTACCCGGCTCTCGGTTGACTCGAAATCCTTGCGGGGAGCGGGACTTGGGGGCCGGGTTGTCCACAGGTATCCACGCGTCCGCGAGAGTTATCCACAGGGTGTGTGGAAGGAGTGTGGACTTCGAAATTGATCACTCCGCAAGCGTCGCGCGAAGAGAGGAATTCCCGTCCCAAACCAGGGCAAAACACACTTTCGAGTGGAAAGGCGTCGCTCCGGAAGATGAACCAAGGGAAACGAGTGGACGAAGGGTGAGGCGAGCGAGCGGGGTCCTGTCGAGGGGTTGTAGGCCGATTTGTCGACAGGGTCAGGTGTCTCTGTCGACTTGTCCCCAGGTCGAGAAGAGTGCCTGTGGATAACTTCTGTGGATAACGAAGATACGAGAGTACGACTGGCTAGAAGCGGCCGTCCTGGCAGCGTGCCACCCAGTCCGAGGCGGCCATGAACTCCTCGTCCGAGGTTCCCGGCAGCGTCGGCCCCGTGGTCTCGCCGGGACGGACGTCCGCCCGCGGGTACGAGCCCAGGAACCGCACCTGGCGGCAGATCCGCTTCAGCCCCATCAGGGCCTCCGCCACCCGCCGGTCGGAGATGTGGCCCTCGGCGTCGATGCAGAAGCAGTAGTTGCCGATGCCGGCACCGGTCGGCCGGGACTGCAGGAGCATCAGGTTGATGCCCCGGGTGGCGAACTCGCCGAGCAGATCACGCAGCCCGCCGGGATGGTCCTCGTTCTGCCAGAGGACGATCGAGGTCTTGTCCGCGCCGGTCGGGGCCGCGGGCCGAGCCGGACGGCCGACGAGCACGAACCGGGTCTGCGCGTTCTCCGCGTCGTGGATCCCGGTCTCCAGGGCCTCCAGGTGGTACCGCTCGGCCGCGAACTCACCGGCGAACGCGGCGTCGTAGCGGCCCTCCTGGACGAGCCGGGCGCCGTCCGCGTTCGACGCGGCGGACTCCCAGAGGGCTTGGGGGAGGTTGGCGCGCAGCCAGTTGCGGACCTGCGGCTGGGCGACCGGATGGGCGGTCACCGTCTTGATCTCGGAGAGCTTGGTGCCCGGCCGGACCAGCAGCGCGAAGGCGATCGACAGCAGCACCTCGCGGTAGATCATCAGCGGCTCGCCCGCGACCAGTTCGTCGAGGGTCGTGGTGACCCCGCCCTCGACGGAGTTCTCGATCGGCACGAAGGCGGCCTCGGCCTCGCCGTTCCTGACGGCGTCCAGCGCGGACTGCACGGAGACGTACGGGACGAGCTCCCGGGTGGCGGACTCCGGAAGCGTGCGCAGGGCGACTTCGGTGAAGGTGCCTTCGGGACCGAGATACGCATAGCTCGCTGGCATGTCCCTCACCCTAATGGGCGCAGCCACGCCCGGCCGACCTGTCTCACCGGATCCACTCGACCGGGTGGTTTGAAACCCGAGAGGCCCGCTGTCACCCCTCCAGCAGTCGCTGCCCCACGTACTCCCCGTCACCCGCCCCGCCCGGCACCGCGAACAGCCCGCTCGCCTCGTGCCGGATGTACTGCGACAGGGCGTCCCCGCGGTCCAGCTTCCGTTGCAGCGGCACGAACCCGCGCAGCGGATCCGCCTGCCAGCAGACGAAGAGCAGCCCCGCGTCGGGCGTCCCGTCCGCGTCGATGCCGTCGTGGTACGAGAACGGGCGCCGCAGGATGGCCGCGCCGCCGTTCTGGTCGGGCCGGGTGATCCGGGCGTGGGCGTTGACCGGGACCACGTACTCGCCGTCGGCCCTGGCCTTCTCCAGGTCCATGGCCGTGGTCTCGGTGCCCCCGGACAGGGGCGCCCCGTTCGACTTCTTCCGCCCGATCACGTTCTCCTGGGCCGCGAGCGACAGCTTCTCCCAGTCGTCGAGAAGCATGCGGATCCGTCGTACGACGGCGTAGGAACCGTTCGCCATCCACGCGGGCTCACCCGAAGAGGGCACGAAGATCCGCCGGTCGAAGTCGGAGTCGGTCGGCTTCGGATTGCGGGTGCCGTCCAGCTGGCCCATGAGGTTGCGGGCCGTCATGGGGTGGGCGGTGGCACCGGGGGTGCGGTTGAAGCCGTTCATCTGCCAGCGCACCCTGGCCGCGCCGCCGGCGTCCTTCTGGATCGCGCGCAGGGCGTGGAAGGCGACCAGCGCGTCGTCGGCGCCGATCTGCACCCACAGGTCGCCGTTGCTGCGCGCCTTGTCGAGATGGTCGGAGGAGAAGTCGGGCAGCGGGTCCAGGGCGGACGGCCGCTGCTTCTCCAGCCCGGTTCGGGCGAAGAAGCTGTTGCCGAAGCCGAAGGTGATGGTCAGCGACGAGGGACCCGCGTCCCTGGCCACGTCCGTGTCGTCGTGGGTCGTCGGCTCGCCCGCCATCAGCCGTCCGGCCGTCGCCGACCAGCGGCGCAGCAGCGCGGCGGCCTCCGTGCGGCCCGCGCCCGCCGCCAGGTCGAAGGCGATCAGATGACCACGCGCCTGGAGGCCCTCGGTGATGCCCGGCTGATGTTTCCCGTGAAACATCGCCCGGCCCGAGCCCACCGAGCTGAGCGGGGTGGCCCGGGCGGGTGCGGCGGCGTAGCCGACGCCCGCGCCCGCCGCACCGAGCGCGAGCCCGGTGGCCCCGGCGGTGCCGAGCAGCGCGCGCCGGCTGACGCCGCCGGCCGGGGGCGTCGACGGGGTCTCGCCGGTGACCGGCGTACGAAGGGACGGGGACTGTTCAGCCATGGTGCGGTTCAGCCGATCTGCGCGTGCTTGGAGACGGTCACCTGGTCGATGTCGGAGGTCCGCACGGTCACGGAGACGGTCCAGTCGCCGGCCATGGGGATCTGCACTCCGTTGGCGGACCAGTGCCCGGTGGTGACGTGGTCGGGTGCCACGGGAAGCGGCCCGATCTTCTTGGCGGCGAGGGTGAAGGAGACCTTCACCTCGGGGATGTCGAAGGCCCGCCCGTTGGGTCGCTGGACGTAGACGTGCATCTCGTTGCTGCCCACCGTCGCGGGGTCGAGGTCGACGCGGACGACGCCCTTGCCGTCCTTGCCGCCGGTGTCGAAGGACATGTCGAGGGTCAGCGCACCACCGGACGAGTCCGACGACGAGGACGAGGACGACGAGGACGACGAGGCGGCCGCCTTGGCGTCCAGTTCGGTACGGCCGGGCTCGGTCTGGGTCAGCACGGTGGTGACCGCGAGCAGGACGACGGCGACCCCGGCCTCCGCGAGGACCGAGCGGCGCAGGCCGAAGCGGTCCGGGTCGGCGTCGCGCACGCGCTTCTGCCGGGCGACGTCCTTGGCGGCCTGCTGCCGGGCCAGTTGGGCGGCGCGCTCGGGGTCGTCGGCGCCGGAGGCGGCCTTTCCGGCGGGCACGTCCTCGGAGGTTCCCGAGGCACGGGCGCCGGAGGCCTTCTTCGGGGCGGCGGACGCCTTGACCGTCTCCTTCTCCGCCTCGGCGACCGACTGCTTCCCGGCCGCTGCGTTCCGGCCGCTCGACCTCCCGGCCGCCGCGGCCGCCGGGTCCGCCAGCCGTCCCGTCCAGCGCCGCGAGACGGACGCGATGCCGACGAGCAACGCCACGAGACCGATCTTGACCAGCAGCAGTTCTCCGTACGTGGTGTCGGTGAACGCCGACCATGAGCCCAGCTGGCGCCAGGACTGGTAGATGCCGGTGCCCACCAGCGCCAGCACGCTCGCGAAGGCGACCTGGGAGAAACGCCGTACGGCCGCGGACTCGACCGGTGTGTCGGCGGGCGCCCGGTACAGGGCGACCAGCAGGGCGGTGAGGCCACCCAGCCAGGTGGCCACGGCGAGCAGGTGGATCACGTCGACCGGCATCGCGATGCCCGGCTGAAGTCCGGTGGAGGCGTGCTCGGCCATGGCCCAGCTCGCCGCGAGCCCGGCGGCCACCACGGTCCCGCCGATGGCGAGCCCGAAGGCCAGGTCGCGCTTCTCCGTGCCCTCCTCGCGCTTGTCGTAGGCCCCGAAGAGCACGGCGATGAACAGCGCGGCGGCCGCCAGCAGCAGCAGCCGGGAGACCAGGGCCGCGCCGGGCTTGGTCTGCAGCACCTGGCCGAGCAGGTTCAGGTCGAAGATGTCGCCGACGCTGCCGGAGGTCGTGTACGAGCCGCGCAGGAGCAGCAGCCACAGGGTGGCCGCGGTCAGCGTCAGCCAGCCGCCCACGACGAGCCGTTGCAGGGCCCGCACCCCGGAGCCGCGCTGCCAGCAGGCGAGCACGAAGGCGGCGCCGCCGACGAGCACGATGTACCCGGCGTACGACAGGTAGCGCCCGAAGCCGTAGAGCCAGCCGACGACTCCGCCGCCCGCGTCCTGGTTCCCGACCGAGGCGACGGTCTTGGAGGGCGCTCCGACCGAGAAGGTGTAGGCGCCGGCGACGGGGTGGCTGTCCGCGGAGACGACCTGCCAGGCGACGGTGTACGTGCCCTTGCCCAGGCCGCTCTTGAGCTGGACCCCGTAGGTGGTCGCGGACAGGTTGTCCGGCTTGGCGGTGTCCACCCGCTTGCCCTGGGGGTCGAGGACCCGGATCGAGTTGCTGTTCATCGAGACGTTCTCGGAGAACGTGAGCGAGACCTGGTCGGGTGCCTCGGGGACCACCACCCCCTGGGCGGGGTCGCTGCCGGTCAGCGCGGCGTGCGCGGAGGCCGGCCCGGCGCCCGCCAGCAGCGCGCCGGTGACGGCGAGGAACAGCAGCACCAGGGTGCGCAGGCGGGGGGTGATGGTCCGCGTCAAGGTCGGTCCTCCCTCAGTGTCCGGTCGACGGGTTGTACGTGGCGGACTTCACCGGCATCTCGACGGTGAGCGGACCGGATTCGGCGAACGTGAGTCTCAGCGTGATCGTGTCGCCCTGCTCCGGGCGGCGCTTCAGCTTCTCGAACATCAGATGGTTGCCACCGCTTTTGAACACGAGTTGACCGTGGGCGGGCACCTCGAAGGAGCCGACCTCCTGCATCGCGCCCCCGGCGGTCTCGTGCATGGTGATCTCACCCGCGGCGTCGCTGGTGACGGAGGTCAGCTCGTCCTTCGTGCCGCCCTTGTTGGTGATCGTCAGGAACCCGGCGGCCATGTCGGCGGAGACCGGCTGGGGCATGTAGGAGGCGCCGACGGACAGCGCGGCCCCCGAGGAACCCGACGCACCCGAGCCGCCGCAGCCCACCAGGACCAGCGCGCCCGCGAGGGCCGCACCGGTCGCCGCCGTGCCGGTCAGGGCGAGCCGCCTCCCGGTCAGGACCGGACGGCCCGCGGTCCGCGCCGGACGCCTCACGGGTTCTCCCCCTTGATCAGCTTGGGGAGGTCCTTGGTGTAGTCGTCGACGGTGGCGTTCTCGCCGTACAGGACGTAACCGCCGTCGGTCTTCGGCGAGAACGCGATGACCTGGGTGCCGTGCACCGAGACGACCTTGCCGGTCTTCTTGTCCTTGTGGGTCGGCTCGATGGAGATGCCGAGGGTGCGGGCGCCGGCCTGGATGGTGGCGAAGTCCCCGGTCAGGCCGACGAAGGTGGGGTCGATCCCCTTGAGCCACTTGCCCAGTTCGGACGGGGTGTCACGGGCCGGGTCGGTGGTGACGAACACGACCCGCAGTTTCGCCTGGTCGGCCTTGGACAGTGCCTTCTTGGCGACCGCGAGGTTGTTCATGGTCAGCGGGCATACGTCGGGGCAGTGCGTGTAGCCGAAGTAGACCAGCGTGGGCCGGCCCTTGGTCTCGGCACGCAGGTCGTACTTCTTGCCCTGGGTGTCGGTGAGCACCAGGTCCGGCTTCTCGAACGGCTGGTCGAGGATGGTCGCGGCCTTGTTCGAGGTGTCCCCGGCGACCACGGTGGCGGGTGACTTGGCGTCGTCGCCGCTGCCGCAGGCGGAGAGGGTCAGGGTGGCGGCGGCGAGCAGGGCGGCCGCGGCGAACGTCTTCTTGCGCATAGAGATATGTCCCAGATGTGAGAGATCCGGTACGCACCGGGGTCGTACGGGGCAGCGGAACTCCGCCAGCCTCGCATGACCCCCGGTGCGCGTTACGGACGTGGCGCTCAGGCCTCGGAGCCCGTGGACCGGCGGCGTCCGGCGAGGACGCCGTAGGCGACCCCGGCGGCGCCGACGACGATGCCGACGATTCCGAGGACGCGGGCGGTGGTGTCACTGCCGCCGGACGGACCGGAGTCGTCGGCGGCCGTGGTCTCGGTCTTGGCGGAGGTCTCGGCGGCGGCGTCCTCGGCGGCCGCGGTGCCGTGGTGGTCACCGGTGGCAGCGGACAGCGCGAGGACCGGGGCCGGGTTCTCCGGCTCCTCCTGGCCCTTCTGCTGGGCCTCGATCCAGCGGACGACCTCCTTGTTGGAGTACGTCTGGAGCGCCTTGAAGACCAGTTCGTCGGTGTTCTCGGGCAGGGCGCCCACGGAGAGCGGGAACTTCTGGAAGTAGCCCGGCTGGATGCCCTTGCCGTCGGAGGCGGTCCAGGTGACCTTGGTGACCGCCTCGCCGATCTTCTCGCCGTGCATCTCCAGCGGCTTGGCCAGCTTGGACTTGGTGACGTCGATCTTCCAGCCGGCCATCGGCTGCGGCATCACGGACGCGATCGGGTGGTCGGCGGGGAAGTTGACCTCGACCTTGGTGGTCGAGGCGTCGTCGCGCTCGTTCGGGACCTTGAAGTCGATGACCGCGTAACCGCCCTTGGCGGCGGTGCCCTCGGGCTGCACGCTGACGTGCGCGAACGCGGGCGAGGAAACGGCGAGTACGGCCGTACCCGCGACGGCGGTGACGGCGGCGATACGAGAAGCCTTCATGGCAGGGAGCACTCCACTCTGATCGAGTTCTGTCGGTGAGGGTGCGCGCACGGTCCCGTCCGCCGTCGGTGGCGCACCACAGGCGGCCGTCGGTGATCGGAGGAAGCACGCACGCGCGCGTGCCGCACGACGGCGGCCGGCCCCTCCGGACGAACCCCGGGGGAGTGCTCTGGTCGTGTCGTGTCAGGCGGCGAGATCGAGTGCGGCGGCCGCCGGCGGCCCCCGCCGGAGCAGGGAGTGCTGGAGCGTGACGGTGCCCGGGGCGGGTGGTTCGTCCCAGCCGGTGCCACGACCGTCCCGCGTGAGCGCCTCGGGTGCGGCGACAAGCCCGGCGCACAGTGCGCACGCCAGCGCGAGCGCACCGCGCAGGGAACGTACGAGTGCCCCCTCCGTGACCCCGTGCGCCGACAGGTCGAGCAGCCGCAGCAGCGCCAGATCGCCCCGCCGCAGCAGCCACCCGGCCACGACGGCCGCGAGCAGATGTCCGAGCAGCATGGGCACGGAGGGCAGCAGGGAAGCGGAGGATCCGGTGGCGTCCGCCGCGTGGGCCATCGCGCTCATGTCCATGGCCGAGCCGGAGGTGCCGGGAACCGGTCCGGAGGCGCCGAGATGCGCCGCGGAGAGGATCTTGTACGCGTGGGCGGGGCTGATCTGTGCCGCCCCCGCCCCGCACAGCAGCTCGGCCGCCCGCTGGACCAGCGCCGCGTCGTCCGCCGGCGTCGAGGAGCCGGAGGACATCGGGGAGCCGGCGGTCATCGCGGAGCCGGCGGCCATGGCCGTACCGCCGTGCTGGCCGAGCCCGAACAGCGTGTGCAGCACGCTCTGCAGGACCGCGAGCAGGGCGACGGTCCCCGGCAGCGAGCGGGCCCGCCCGGTCAGCGGTGCGACGAGCGCCATGGTGCTCAGGAAGCCCACGCCGAGCGTCCACAGCGGAACGGTCGCGCAGGAGGCCATGGTGTGACCCGCCGCGGCCAGCATGACGCAGAGCGCGGCGAACACGGCGGCCCGCAGGAGCCGCAGTCCGCTTCCGGGGCGCGCGACGCGCGGGCGGGGGGCAGTCATGGCGCGCTCATCATCGCACTGGACCCGGTGCCCCTTGACGGCAGGTCCGGAAGATTCCGTTACGGCCGGAAACGTGGGAAGGCCCCGCAGGAGGCGTCCGGCGCCAGAAGCGGAAGGCGGCAGGCCGGGCGGTGGGCGGCTCGCCGACGGGGAAGGAGGGGAGGAAGCGGAAGATCTTTTTGTGCCGAACCAGCCGCTCATACACCGAAACCTCCCCCGGCGCATCCCCCGGATGGGCGTTCTCACATGAACGGAGTGCTTACACCCGCGCACAGCTGGCAATAGGTATCGGTATGTCGAGCCGCGGCCGGGAGGCTGGAGCATGAGCATCTGGTGGTCACTCCATCTGCGGCGTGAGGCCGCGAGCGTGCCGCTCGCCCGTCGGCTGCTGATCGGCACCATGGAAACGGCGGGCGTCGACCCGGACATCTCCTACGACCTCTCCGTCGCCCTCAGTGAGGCCTGCGCGAACGCCGTCGAACACGGCGGCGCCGGCCGTCCCTCGGAGGCGTACCGGGTCACCGCCTACCTGGACGGCGAGAAGTGCCGTATCGAGGTGGCCGATTCGGGGCCGGGGGTCGGCCCCGGGTTCGCCCGCACCCAGGACATAAGGCCGGCCCGTCCCGACGCCGAGCACGGCCGAGGGCTCTGTCTCATCAGAGAACTCGCCGATCACGTCCACATCGGCAGCAAACCGGGCCGCAGCGGCACGGTGGTCAGTTTCGACAAGATCCTCAAGTGGAAGAAAGATCCTTCCCTGCTTTCGGCATGACTCTCGCTCCCGCATAACCCGCGCGCTAGGGTGCGCGCATGATTCTCAGTAAGATCAAAGAAAGCCTCGTCCTGCCCGACGTCATATTGCGTCCCATTGCCCTCGGTGACGCGAAAGCGCTGTGCTCCGCGTACGCCGTCAACCGCAGTCACCTCGAACCCTGGGAACCGGTCAGACCCGAGTCCTTCTTCACCGTCGACGGTCAGACCGAACGCATCGATGGCCTGCTGAAACAGGCCGCGGACGGGGTCATGCTGCCGTTGCTCATGGAGTCGGTCCGCACCGGTGGGATCATCGGCGCGATCACTCTTTCCGGAATTACCCTCGGTCCTTTCTGCAGCTCCTACGTCGGCTATTGGGTAGCCGGTGACCAACAGGGTCGCGGGCTGGCCACGGCCGCGCTTGATCGGGTCTGTGAGATCGCCGAGGAGGTCGTCGGACTCCATCGGATCGAGGCGTCCACCCTCATCGACAACACGACGTCACAACGCGTGCTGAAGAAATGCGGATTCGAGACGATCGGTGATGCCCCGCAGTATCTCCACATCAATGGAGAATGGCGGGACAGCCGGCTCTTCCAGCGGATCCTGCACCACCACGACCCGGCTCTGTGACCAGGGCCATGGCCACTTCTGTGACCATGCCCGCGACCAGCTGCTTGCCGCCGGTTCCGGCTTCCCGGGCGTTCACAGGCCGCTGCCAGCTCCTGCTCATGCCCCTGACAACCGGCGTTTCTAGCTTCGTCGGCCATGACGGGAAACCACAAAGGCACGTCGATCACCCGCCGCCGCGCCCTCGTGGTGTCCGGCGGCACGGTGGCGGCCGGCGGCCTCGCGGTCGCCGGCTTCCAGTCGGCCTTCGCCGACACGGCCGACGGCACCGACGCGGACGCCACGGCCTCCGCGCGCTCCACCAGCAGTGAGTGCCTGACGCTGATGAGCAGCGTCACGGAAGGCCCGTACTACCTCGACGGCGCCTTGGTGCGCAAGGACATCACCGAGGGCAAGGCCGGCGTTCCGCTGACCCTCCGCCTGACCGTCGTGGACGCCACCGACGGCTGCACCCCGGTCAAGGGTGCGGCGGTCGAGATCTGGCACTGCGACGCCTGGGGCTACTACTCCGGTTACACCACCGCCAACCCGGGCGGCTCCGCCCCGGCGGAGAGCGAGGAGGGCGACTCCGCCGACGACCAGACCTACCTGCGCGGCTACCAGATCGCGGGCGCCGACGGGGTCGTCAGGTTCGAGACGATCTTTCCCGGCTGGTACACCCCGCGCACCTGCCACATCCACGTGAAGGTGCACACCGGCGGCGAGAAGGAGGACGGCACCTACGAGGGCGGCACGGTCAACTACACCGGTCAGCTGTTCTTCGCCGACGACATCGCCGAGGAGATCTTCACGCTCGCTCCCTACGCGAAGCACACCGGCAGTTACACCGTCCTCGCCGACGACATGGTGTACGACGGCGGCGGCGCCGCCGGCGGTCTGCTGACCCTGAAGGCGGTGCACAAGAAGGACCCGTCGAAGGGCTACAAGGGGTCCCTGACCCTGGCCGTCGACCCGGACGCGGAGAACACCGGCGCCGGCAGCGGTGGTGGCGGGACGCCTCCGAGCGGTGCCCCGAGCGACGCGCCCACGGGCACCCCGCCGAGCGGCGCCCCGACCGACGGCGCCTCCCCCTCGGCCTCCGCCTCCTAGGGTAAGGAACATGACACGTCGCGAGGACGACGCGCTGGCGCTGGCCGCGGTGGCCGCGCTCACCGGTCAGCTGGCGGTGGCCCCCAAGCCGGGGCTGCCCGACCCGCGTGACCTGGACGCCCGCAGCAGGCGCCGGGAGCACGACAGTCTGCGCTGGTCGGCGAGGGCGCTCGGGCCCGGCCTCGCGGCGATGGCCGCCTCCGCCCGCCGCACCGGCACTCCCACGCCGGTGCTCCGGGCCGAACTCGGCGCGATCGGCCGCTGCACCGAGCACTCGGTCGGCCTGGCCGGCGGCGGGCACAGGGGCGCCCTGTGGGCGCTCGGCCTCCTGGTCGCCGCGGCCGCCCTGGATCCCCGGGCCAAGGTCCGCGAGATCGCCGCGACGGCCCGCACGATCGCCGCGTTCAACGACAAGGGCGCCCCCAAGCGCCCCTCACGGGGTTCGACGATCTCCGCGAAGTACGGCGCGCCCGGCGCCAGGGGCGAGGCCAGGGCCGGGTTCCCGCACGTCCGGCGTGCGGTGGAGGCCCTGGCGACGGCCCGCAGGGCGGGGGCCACCGAGAGCGAGGCCCGCCTCGACGCCCTCCTCACCGTGATGTCCACGCTCCAGGACACCGAACTCCTCTACGAGGCGGGCCCTCTGGGCCTGCGCCACGTACAGGCGGGCGCGCGGGGGGTCCTTGAGGCGGGCGGCACCGCGACCAGGGCGGGCGCGGAGGCCCTGACGGCCATGGACGCCGACCTGCACGAACGAGGCTGGAGCCCGAGAGGAAGCGCAGGTCTGCTGGCCGGCGCACTGTTCCTGGACGCCTTGTCCGGAGCGCCCCGTTAGGGGCACTGGGGGTACCCCCGGCCGAAGGCCGGGGGAGGAACTGCGCGACCAACCCCCACCCACCCGCAGAACGCAGCGATGGCCGGGCACCCACCCAGGTACCCGGCCACTTCTTCCTTCGTCAGCCCTTCAGAGAGGCCATCCAGGCCTCGACCTCGTCCGACCGCCGGGGCAGCCCCGCGGACAGGTTCCGGTTGCCGTCCTCCGTCACCAGGATGTCGTCCTCGATCCGGACCCCGATCCCCCGGTACTCCTCCGGCACGGTGAGGTCGTCGGCCTGGAAGTACAGCCCCGGCTCGACGGTCAGCACCATCCCCGGCTCCAGGACGCCCTCCACGTACGTCTCGGTACGCGCGGCGGCGCAGTCGTGGACGTCGAGGCCGAGCATGTGCCCGGTGCCGTGCAGCGTCCACCGGCGTTGCAGCCCGAGCTCCAGGACCCGCTCCACCGGCCCCTCCACGAGCCCCCACTCGACGAGCCGCTCGGCCAGCACCCGCTGCGCGGCATCGTGGAAGTCGCGGTACTTGGCGCCCGGCTGCACCGCCGCGATCCCGGCCTCCTGCGCGTCGTACACCGCGTCGTAGATCTTCTTCTGGAGCTCGCTGTACGTGCCGTTGACCGGAAGCGTGCGCGTGACGTCGGCGGTGTACAGGCTGTGCGTCTCGACGCCCGCGTCCAGGAGGAGCAGGTCGCCGGAGCGCACCGGGCCGTCGTTGCGGACCCAGTGCAGGGTGCAGGCGTGCGGGCCGGCCGCACAGATGGAGCCGTAGCCGATGTCGTTGCCCTCCACGCGTGCGCGCAGGAAGAATGTGCCCTCGATGTAGCGCTCGGAGGTGGCCTCGGCCTTGTCGAGGACCTTCACGACGTCCTCGAAGCCGCGCACGGTCGAGTCGACGGCCTTCTGCAGCTCGCCGATCTCCCATTCGTCCTTGACCAGGCGGGCCTCGGAGAGGAAGACGCGCAGTTCCTCGTCGCGCTCGGCGGTGACCTTGTCGGTCAGCGCCTCCTGGACGCCGGCGTCGTGGCCGCGCACGACCCGGACCGGGCCGGTGGCCTCGCGCAGCCTGTCGGCGAGTTCGCGTACGTCGGCCGCGGGGATGCCGTAGAGCACCTCGGACTCGGTCAGGGAGTGGCGGCGGCCCACCCACAGCTCGCCCTGGCCGGAGAGCCAGAACTCACCGTTCTCCCGGTCGGAGCGGGGCAGCAGGTAGAGGGTGGCCACATGGCCGTCGTCCTTCGGCTCCAGGACGAGTACGCCGTCCTCCGTCTGGTTGCCGGTGAGGTAGACGTACTCGACCGACGCCCGGAACGGGTACTCCGTGTCGTTCGAACGGGTCTTCAGGTTGCCGGCCGGGATCACCAGGCGTTCGCCCGGGAAGCGGGAGGACAGCGCCGCGCGGCGGCGGGCGGTGTGCACCGCCTGCTCCACCGGGGTCAGGTCACGCAGCTCCGTGTCGGCCCAGCCGGACTTCATGCTCTCGGCGAGTTCGTCGGACACGCCCGGGTACAGGCCGTTCTTGCGCTGCTTGATCGGCTCTTCGCTCTCTTCCGGGGTCTCCGGGGTGAGCTCGTCGGCCACGTCATCCTCCTCGACACTGCTGCGGATGCCGTCCATCGTACGTTCGTACCGAACGGCGTCCCAGGGTCGTAGGACTCCTGGCGAGGCGGACTCCTGGCGAAATGAACTCCTGGTCGTCCGGCCGGTCAGTCGAAGCGGGCTGCCAGCAGCACGACGTCGTCCTGGCTGTCGGCCGTGTCCAGCCCGTCCGGCAGCACTGTGCGCAGCACGTGGTCGGCGATCGCCCCGGGGTCGTGGCGCAGCGCCCGGGGGATGCTCGCGGCGGCCGTGTGCAGACGGGCGAAGGCGCGGTCCATGGGGTCGCCGGTACGGTGCAGCAGCCCGTCGGTGTACAGCAGAACCGTCTCGCCTGCCTCCGCCTGGATCTCCACGCTGGGCGCCTCCCAGCAGGCGAGCATCCCGAGCGGCGCGGACACCGAGGTCTCCGCGAACACCGTGCGGTGCGCCCCGATCAGCAGCGGCGGACTGTGCCCGGCGCCGGCCAGGGTGACCTTGCGCAGCGCGGGTTCGCAGTACGCGAACAGAGCGGTGGCGGAACGGGCCGGCTCGGTCAGCCTGAGCAGCAGTTCGAGGTCGGAGAGGACCGCGACCGGGTCCTCGCCCTCCATCACGGCGTACGCCCGCAGGGAAGCCCGCAGCCGCCCCATCGCGGCGACCGCGCTCGGTCCGGAGCCGGTCACCGAGCCGACCGCGAGACCGAGGGCGGCGTCCGGCAGCGGCAGCGCGTCGTACCAGTCGCCGCCGCCGCGCGGGCCGGTGCGGTGCCGGGCGGCGAGCTGGACGCCGGCCACCCGGGGCAGCCGGGAGGGGAGCAGTTCCTCGGCGATGGTCGCCATGCACGCGCGCGTGCGCGCCACCTCCAGCAGCCGGGCCAGGTGCTCGGCCGCGTGGCGCACGTACAGACCGACCAGGTGACGTCGGCGCTCGTGCGGCTCGGCCGGCTCGTCGTAGAACCAGACGACCGCCCCGAGACGGGTGCCGGCGGCGGTGGTGAGGGGGAGCGCGTAGCTGGCGGCGTAGCCGAGGCGGAGGGCGACCTCGCGGTGCCGGGGGTCGAGGCCGTCCTCGGCGAACAGGTCGGCGTGCACGATCTCGGCGGTGGTGCCGGTGTCGTACGGCAGCGCAGCGCGCGGGACGGTCTCCAGGTGGCCGAGGTCGGCGCGGCCGAGACCGAGGCCGATCGTGGTGTGCGGGCCGGGAGCGTCGGCGGGCTCCAGCGCTACGAGACCGCGCCGGGCGCCCACGAGGGCGGCACCGGCGCGCAGCAGTTCCTGGAGGGCGGGCTCGGGCCCGTCGGTCCGGGCGAACCGCTCGGTCAGTTCATGGAGGGTGGTGAGGTCGGAGACCCAGCCGGCCAGCCGGTCCTGGAGGAGGGTGCCGGGAGCCGGGGCCACGGGGGCCTTCGGGACGGGTGGTGCGCCCGGGGCGGAGGGAATCGGCGCGACAGTGTGGGTGGGCGCGGGAACCGTTGAATCGATTCCAGCCACTTTCGGAGGATGCGGGGCGCTCATCGTGTCCGGCTCTCGGACCTGTGCGTACTGCTCAAAAGCATCGCAAACCCCCATGTCTTTCTGCGCCGCTGGCAGTGTTTCCACATGTACACGCACTCGTAAGGAGATGTCCAGCATTGTCCTGCTGGGATTCCTGGTGTCCGTGAGACCTTGTGAGGGTGTCTCCCGGAGCCTTGCACAAAACCAAAGTTGGCTTAAAACTGACTCGGGTAACGGTTCATTGCGGTCGACTGGCCTTGCTCCACGGAGCGTCACAGCGGTCGTGATGGGTACGTACTCGGTGAAGGCCAGGGGTGGTTGGGGACCACCCGGAACCTGGCGACGGACCCGGGCGTCATAACCACCGACGACCGTGCCCCATCCTCCCGTGGCGGAGGCGGAGAGAAACACCCGGAACGGCAAAACGCCAGACTTCGCCACCCCCACGCCGTGTCCGTGGTTTTGATAGAGGCAGTACGGGACGCGGGTGCGGCCCCCGCTCGACCCCCTGGGGTTCCCCTTGCCCGGCGCAAGGGTGTGATGCGCCAACAGGTACGCACAGTGAAGTGATCGACACATGGTGTGATGTGGTCCTCGGTGTTGCCAGCGGTGCAACGGAAAGGAACGAGCGCTCATGCGCGAGATCCTCAAAAGGCGACGCAGGCTCCTGTCCAAGCGCAATGACAAGGGGTCTGAGTTTCTCGGCGCGGCCCTGACCTTCGCGACGGAATGGCAGTGGCCTGTACTTCCCGGTGTGGCTCCGGACCCGCAGGGCCGGGCACGCTGCGGCTGCCCCGACCCGGAGTGCGCGGTGCCCGGCGCGCACCCCTTCGACCCGGGTCTGCTCGCCGCCACCACCGACGAACGCATGGTCCGCTGGTGGTGGGGCAACCGGCCGACGGCCCCGATCGTCCTCGCCACCGGCGCCTCCGGTGGGAAGGCGCCCTGCGCGGTCAGCCTGCCGGCCCTCGCCGCCTCCCGCGCCCTCACCCTCCTCGACCGCCGTGGCATGCGGCTCGGTCCGGTGGTCGCGGCGCCCACCCGCTGGGCGCTGCTCGTCAAGCCGTACTCGATGGAGCAGTTGGGCGAACTGCTGTACGCCAAGGACTTCGTCCCCGGCTCGCTCCGCTTCCACGGCGAGGGCGGCTATCTCGCCCTGCCGCCCTCGGAGACCGGCCAGGGTGCCATCCGCTGGGAGCGCGCTCCGCTGCCCGGCTCGGCCAACCCCTGGGTGCCCGATGTGGAGGCCGTGGTGGACGCCGTGGTCGACGCCCTCACTCGTACGGGTGTGAGCGCGCCCGAGTTGTAGGGATGTCGGGCGCGCGAGCACGGCTTGTCCCGCTGTGGTCGTTATCTTCCGCTACATGAACGTACGTCTGCTCGCCCTGGTGGGGGTCGCGGTCTGCGCGGTCGCGCTGCCGCTGACCGTGGCGTCCGCAGGGCAGGTGGGCGACGCCGCCGTACGCCCGGCCGACCGGCGCGACGACGCGAAGCTGCCGGTGCCCGCCCGCTCCCCCCTGGCGCTCGGTCTCGGCCTGGCCACCGCCGCTCGCTGCGGCCCCGAACTCACCTCCCCCGAGGGTGTCGAGGCGCAGACCTGTGTGATGACCCAGGGCGCGGACACCTGGGCGCGCACCTACTACCGCAACGCCACCGGGGCGGACCTGGAAGCCGTGCTGAGCCTGATGGGCCCGCGCGGCCGCACCGTGCAGACGCACTGCACCGCGGGCGCCGACGACGAGCCCGCGACCTGTGAGA
The DNA here is from genome assembly GCF_040703965.1 of Streptomyces sp. NPDC006655. Lineage (NCBI taxonomy): Bacteria > Bacillati > Actinomycetota > Actinomycetes > Kitasatosporales > Streptomycetaceae > Streptomyces > Streptomyces sp. NPDC006655. The sequence continues at coordinate 27,738 of NZ_JBEYJU010000047.1, forward strand.
CGCCCCGGGAGCACACCCGGGGCGCACCGGTCGACTACACGGCCGTCTCGGAGTTCGCGGCGCGGGACGGCGACGGGCCGCTGCTGCTGCGTTCCGCGAGCAACTCCACGGACGACTCCGGTGCCGCGCCGGGCGCGCCCGCGGATGCCTTCGGTGCCTCGCCGGGCGCCTCCGCGGATGCCTTCGGTGCCTCGCCGGGTGCCTCCGCGGATGCCTTCAGGGGTGGCCCGGGGGCCGCTGTGGAAAACGCCACCGGGGCCTCGCCCGGCGCCAAGTCCCGTGCGCCGAGCGGAAGTTGACGTTTCGCTGCGATCCGTACACCGGGCGCGGGCATGAAAAGGCCCGGTTGCTGGCGACGGGGGATGCACCAGCAACCGGGCTACTGAGACGGTAACAAGAGATCGGCGGTTCGCAAATTCGATCTCGGCTATTCGGACACGTAAATGCTTGCCCCGTCCGGGAGTTGTGACAGGAGTCACCGGAGCCGACACACCTGGCGCGGCTGACCGGCCGGTCAGCCGCGCCTGTCGTTCGCGCCGCTCGTCAGCTGAGCGTGACCTGCCGGTTGGTCAGTCCCCCGCGGGCCCGCCGCTCGTCCGCCGTGAGCGGCGCCGTCGAGGCCAGAGCGGTCGTGAGCCGCTCGGCGAACTCCGCGGCCGGCTTCTCCACGTCCGCCGCGCCGACCCCGCTCGGCAGGTCCCAGACCGGCACGGTGAGACCGTGGGCACGGAAGGAACCGACCAGCCGGGTGCCCTCCCCGAGGTTCGACGTGCCCGCCGCGTGCAGCCGGGCGAGAGCGTCCAGAAGCTGCTCCTCGGGGTACGGCATGACCCAGCGCAGGTGGTTCTTCTCGGGCGTCTCGCACCAGTAGGCGCTGTCGACGCCGGTCAGCTTCACGGTCGGGATGGCCGCCGCGTTGGCCCGCTCCAGGGAGGCGGCCACGTCCGGGGTGGCGTTCTCGGCGTCCGGCACCCAGAACTCGAAGCCTTCGTGCACAACTGGCTCGAAGGCGCCCTCGGGGTCGAGCAGGTCCTGCAACCGGGGGCCGCCGGCGGGCGCCCGCCGACCCTGCACCGGGGTGCCCGGCTCGGCGACCAGGGCGCGCTGCAGGATGTCGGCGAGGTCGCGGCTGATGTCGCCCGACGCCGTGTCGTTCTGGAGACCGAGCAGGACCGAGCCGTCGTCGCGGCGCAGCGCCGGCCAGGCCATCGGCAGCACGGTCGCGAGGGTGACCGACGGGACGCCCTCGGGCAGGCCGTCCTTCAGGGTCAGCTCGACGGTGGCGGCGGGGACCAGCTCCCGCAGCGCCACCCAGTCGCCCTCGCCCGGCAGCCCCTCGAACGGGCGGTGCACCAGCTCGGTCGCCGCGTGCGCGGCCGCCCGGCCGTGGCACGCCTTGTAGCGGCGGCCGCTGCCGCAGGGGCAGGGTTCGCGGGCGCCGACGACCGGGATCTCACTGTCGCCGGGCTGCGGCCGCGTGGCCTTCGTCTGGGGTCGCTTCTTGGCCATCTGGCTGTCTCCCGGTTACGGCTCGTCTCGTACTGGCGGGAGCCTAGCCGTTCGCACCGCGGACCACGGGAACCTGTGGACGGAGCCGTGGCGGGGAGCGGGGAGGGGGCGGTTCGCGGTGCCCGCGGCGGCGGGGCGAACGGGCCGCGACAGGGCGTCCCGGCACCCGGACGCACCCGGACGCACCCGGCAGCTCAGTCCATGTCCTCGAAGGCGTCCGCGAAGTCCAGGTCGGCCGCCCCCGGGCCCGAGGGCGTCATGACGCGCGCGGTGAGGGCCTCGCGGCGGTCGCGTCCGTGCGGCTCGCGCGCCTCCTCGTGCACCACGACCCAGACGGTCACCTCGCCCCGGGCGTCGTCCCGGACGCCCCAGTCGTCGGCCAGCGCGGTGATGATGTTCAGCCCGCGGCCGCCGTGTGCCGTGACCGAAGGGGTCATGGGGGCCGGGCGGGTCGGCCCGCCGCCGTCCGTGACCTCGACGACCAGCCGGCCGCGCGGGTCCACCCGCCAGGCGGCCCGGACGTCGCCGTCTCCGGCCAGGGCGTCCCCCAACGGGCGCCCGTGCTTGCAGGCATTGCTCAAAAGCTCGGAGAGGATCAGTACGGCATCGTCGATGACCGATTCCGAAAGGCCGCCCGTGCGCAGCTGATCGCGCATCCGGTGTCTCGCCTTCCCCACGCCCGCAGGGCCATGGGGTACGGCCATGCTCGACGACGTGGGCACCTCCTGTGCCACCACCAACGCCACCCCCGAGACCTCCTTTGCCCCACGCCACGGTGTGGATGCCCCATCGGCCCGAACCGGAAACCGGCCGAAGAACGTCCGGGGACGCATTCGCCATGGACGCATACGAACCGAACGCGCCGGAGCACTCCCTGTGACGGGCCGTCGCCATGACCCCTGGGCACGGCTTCGTATGGCTTGATTTCGGTGGTGTGGCCGAGAAGCGAGGATGATGCGAGGGGGGCGTTCGGGTCAAGAGATGCGGGACGTCCTTACGGGACTCTTTATCTGAGACTTATTCAGATCTCTTTCCTTACGCCGCGCGGGTTCACCGCCCCAGCCGGTGCAGCACGGCTCCGGGCCGGTTGGTGATGATCGCGTCGACCCCGAGTTCCACGCACAGATCCACGTCCTCCGGCTCGTTGACCGTCCACACGTGCACCTGGTGGCCGTTGCGCTTCAACCGCTCGATGTACGCCGGGTGGCTGCGCACGATCCGGATCGAGGGGCCCGCGATCCCCACGCCGGCCGGCAGGCGTCCGTCACGCAGCCGGGGCGAGAGGAATTGCAGCAGGTAGACGGTCGGCAGCGTCGGCGAGACCGCCCGCACCCGGTGCAGCGACCGTGCGGAGAAGCTCATGACCCGCACCGGGGAGTCGGCGGCCGTCGCGGGGGCGTCCAGGCCGAACCGCTTCAGCAGCAGGAGCAGCCGGTCCTCGACCTGCCCCGCCCAGCGCGTGGGGTGCTTGGTCTCGATCGCCAGCTCGACCCGCCGCCCGGCGTCCGCGACCAGCTCCAGCAGCCGCTCCAGCGTCAGCACGGAGGTGTCCGCGCGGTCCTCGGGCCGGAACTCCCAGTCGGGCTCCTCGTCCCGGCCCCGCCAGGCCGGCCCCCGCTTCCACGCGCCGAAGTCCAGGGCGGCCAGTTCCGCGAGCTCCAGGGCCGAGACCGCGCCCCGGCCGTTGGACGTACGGTTGACCCGTCGGTCGTGCACGCACACGAGGTGGCCGTCGGCGGTCAGGCGTACGTCACACTCCAGGGCGTCGGCGCCGTCCTCGATCGCCTTCCGGTAGGCGGCCAGCGTGTGCTCGGGGGCGTCCTCGGAGGCGCCGCGGTGGGCGACGACCTGGATGCGATGCTGTGGTGCGTGGGTCACCGCGACATGGTGCCACCGCGAGGGGGTACCCGGGGGCATCCCTGATGCCGGCAAAGGGAACTTTTGTCGGACAGGCCCTATATAAAGGTTGTCCGTGTACCCACAGCCACCGCTTATGGTGCTCTGACGGCCTGTGGGAAAAGCTGACGGCATACAAAAGCACATGCACAGCTGAATCGCGCCGGACCGACAGCAAGCGTGAACGAGCGTGACCGAGTGCGACCGAGAAGAACAGCCGTGGACCGAGGAGAGAAGCTGTGAGCACCGAGAACGAGGGCAACCCGGTACCCCCGGCCCCGTCCGCACCTCCAGTGCCGCCGGCGACTCCCGCTGCCTCCCCGCAGCCCGCCGCGTCCGAGGGAGAAGCGCCGACCGCACCGATCCCGCCGGCTCCCCAGGGCGCTCCCGCCCCGGCCGCGGGTGACCCCTACGCCGCCCCCTCGCAGGCTCCCGAGGGCTCCTGGCCGCCCCCGCCGCCCGCGACCCCGTCCTACGCGGACGCCGGGGCCGGTGCCGGAGCCGGCTGGGGCTCGCCCTACGACCAGCAGTACCAGCACCAGCCGTACCAGCAGCCGCAGCACGCGCCGAAGAAGGGCAGCGGACGCGGCGGACTGATCGCCGCCGTCCTGGTGGCCGCGCTGGTCGCGGGCGGCGCCGGCGGCGGGCTCGGCTACACGCTGGCCAAGAACAACGACGACAGCGGCTCCACGACCGTCTCGGCGTCCACCGACAGCGGTGTCACCCAGGTCAAGCGCGCCGCCGGCACCATCGCGGCGGTCGCCAACAAGTCGCTGCCCAGCACGGTCACCATCGAGGCCGAGTCGACCAACGGCGACGGCGGCACCGGTACCGGGTTCGTCTTCGACACCCAGGGCCACATCGTCACCAACAACCACGTGGTCGCCGACGCGCTCGACGGCGGCAAGCTGACGGCGACGTTCCCGAACGGCAAGAAGTACGACGCCGAGGTCGTGGGCCACGCGCAGGGCTACGACGTCGCGGTGATCAAGCTCAAGAACCCGCCGTCGGACCTGAAGCCGCTCCCCCTGGGCGACTCCGACAAGGTGGCCGTCGGCGACGAGACGATCGCGATCGGCGCTCCCTTCGGCCTCTCCAACACCGTCACCACGGGCATCATCAGCGCCAAGAACCGCCCGGTCGCCTCCAGCGACGGCAGCGCGTCGAGCAAGGCGTCCTACATGAGCGCCCTGCAGACCGACGCCTCCATCAACCCGGGCAACTCCGGCGGCCCGCTGCTGGACGCCGACGGCGCGGTGATCGGCATCAACTCGGCGATCCAGTCCGCCTCCAGCGGCGGCCTCGGCAGCACCGGGCAGTCGGGCTCGATCGGCCTCGGCTTCGCCATCCCGATCAACCAGGCCAAGTACGTGGCCCAGCAGCTGATCAAGACCGGCAAGCCGGTCTACGCGAAGATCGGCGCCTCGGTGTCCCTGGAGGACTCGTCGGGCGGCGCCCAGATCACCGACTCCGGCTCGGGCGGCGCCGCCGCGGTCGAGTCGGGCGGCCCCGCCGACAAGGCCGGGCTCAAGCCGGGCGACGTCATCACCAAGCTCGACGACTCGGTGATCGACAGCGGCCCGACGCTGATCGGCGAGATCTGGACCCACAAGCCCGGGGACAAGGTGCAGATCACCTACAAGCGAGGTGGCTCGGAACACACGGTCACCGTCACCCTCGGATCCCGGGTGGGCGACAGCTGACACCCACCGGCCCGCACGAACCGGTTACTCTGTTGCCCGCGCCGATCTCGATCAGCGCGGGGTGGGTTGCCCGAGCGGCCTAAGGGAACGGTCTTGAAAAACGTGAGAGCGTGCCGACGTTCCCGTGGGTTCGGATCGCACCGCCTCCGCAGGTCACAGACATGCTGGTCAGAAGGGGTGTCCCTCAGTGAGGGGCACCCCTTCTGCATGGGGGTTGTCTCATCCCGATCCGGCCCTGTCGCGTTGTGGATCACTGCGTGTGGACCAGGTGTGGACCAGATTGTGGATCGCCGTCCCTGCATTGACCTGGAGTTAGTCAAGAGGTCGCGTTTCCCGGCGAACGGGAGCCACTGGTGCTTGACCGAGCCATGACGGCATAGAAACACCCGCCCGCCGGGCGGCGTTGCAGTACCGGTCCGACGCCGGCGCGGAGCGGGCACAGCTGACATGGGTGTGCCCCGTATCCGACTCCCGACGCGTGGCGCGGTCGGTGACAGGCGGGCCGCCGACCATGCGCGAACCGGCGGCCCGTCCAGCCCGTCCCCGTGGCGGACACCGGAGGAACGGCAGGGGCGCATACAGCCTGCGGCCCGGCACCGTCACAATATCCGAGGTGACCGGAGTCAGGAGCATCCACGCACATCGCTGCTACGAATTTGTTCCACCTGCGTAAGCCTTTAACCCTCCCGTCACTCGTACGGGCGATCAGCCGCCAAGGCCGCATGCCGATACCCCGGAACGAGCCGAATGTGAAGGCGTCCCGCTCACCTTCAGCATCAGTGAGCGTGTACTGCTTCTCTCCACCGAGTGGGTGAGAACCGAGGCAACGGCTCTGGCGCCACCGGATTCAGCCTTCTGTGGGTCCGGTGAAAGCGAACTAATGTGCAATTTAATTAGTGTGACTTATTGGGCTTGGCTGTGCTTGTACGTTGCATGGTCCTGCACTCTTGAATCGGTCCACCGTCGATTTTCCCGACCCGGCGGCGTGATTGCGGCGGGGGAGTATCCCGCGGCCTGGGTCTACCGGGCTCATTTTGCCCGCAAGGCCGCCGGATGGTTCCGCTCTTGGTGCGCCTGCAAGGTGGTTGCCTTCAGTTGTGCCGCGCAGGGTACGAATGATCTCCCTGCGTACGTCTTCTGCTCCGGTGACGCTGGCCGACTGTATCTCCAGAGAAGCAGTCCTCTTTGGTGATATAAACCCTCGCCCGTCCGGGTGAACAGTTGACGCCATTCGGCCCACTAGGCATTGCTGGTATTTCGCGATTCGCGGGTCAAGTTTGGCGAAACCATTCAGATGAACCGTAACCCGACCCATGTTCCTGATTAATATTCCAGCGGCAGAAACCTGGCGATTTCTGCGCGACTGAGAACGCCAAATACCTCATCATCCCCTCACAGGAGTTGGCCCCTCGATGACGCTGAATATCCCTGTCGCGCCGCTACGGCGCACGTTGTCGGTCTGGATCGCGGCGGCACTTGCTGTGGTGATCGCCGCTGTCGTAGTCGCTGTGACGCCGACGCAGGCAAATGCCATCGCCACACCTGTGCCGCTGGGTACGGCGGACAGCTTTGCGGTACTGGCCGGTTCGGCCGTCACCAACACCGGTCCCTCGGTGGTCACCGGGGATCTCGGAGTGAGTCCGGGGACGTCCATCACCGGATTCCCTCCCGGCTTGGTGAACGGGGCGCAGCACTCTGCGGACGCCGTGGCCGACCAGGCCCAGACCGACCTGGTAACGGCATACAACGACGCCGCCGGACAGGCCACCGACGGTGCCCTTCCTGCGGACGCTGGTGGCCTGACACTGGTGCCGGGCGTCTACACCGCTTCCTCCACTCTGGGGCTCACCGGCACTCTCACCCTGGACGCCCAGGGGGACCCCAACGCCGTCTGGGTGTTCCAGGTCGGTTCGGGTCTGACGACGGCGTCTGCCAGCCGTGTGCTTCTCATCAACGGCGCCTCGCCGTGCAATGTGTTCTGGAAGGTCGGCAGTTCGGCAACCCTCGGCACCAACTCCACCTTTGTCGGCAACATCCTGGCCCTGACGTCTATCTCTGCCACGACAGGCGCAACGATCGACGGGCGGGCACTGGCCCGTAACGGTGCCGTGACGCTGGACACCAACACGATCACCCGGCCACAGTGCGCGGCCGGGACGACGGGCACCACGACC
>NZ_JBEYJU010000047.1:35116-70819 GCF_040703965.1 Streptomyces sp. NPDC006655
ACCGCTGGGACGACGGGCACCACGACCGCTGGGACGACGGGCACCACGACCGCTGGGACGACGGGCACCACGACCGCTGGGACGACGGGCACCACGACCGCTGGGACGACGGGCACCACGACGGCCGGGACCACGGGTGCGACGACCGCCGGGACCACGGGTGCGACGACCGCCGGCACCACCGGTGGAAACGGCCATGGGTGCAAACCCGGAAAGCCCGGCGACTACGGCGACCAGGGTGGTACGGACTATGGCTACTCCTGTGATCCTGCCTAGCGCGATGGTCAGCGCGGCCCGGAGCGATTCCCGCGCGTCCTGGGGGTCTGCGACGGCGTAGCTGGATCACGCGCGTGCGGTCTCCGGCGGCGTGTGTGCTTGGGGACCACCGCCCACGTGCGTGAGTAGGACGGACGGCGTACGGCGCGAATCGTCACCGATTCCGCCGCACGCCACCGGCGAACCTCAGGAGAAACAAGTGAGAGAAGTCGGGCGGGACCGGCCGGACGGGGCCGTGCATGGTGGCGTCGCGGCACCGGATGCCGACGAGTCAGACCGGGCCGTCGCCGGGCGAGCCGCACAGAACGGGGGCGGCGGACCACTTGCCGTCGACGCACCGTCGAAGCCGCCCGTCGCCGTCAGGGCCGGGGTACGAGTCGCCGTGGTCCTGTGTCTGGCGATGACCTTGGTCCACGTGCTCTTGGTGTTCCTGGAGGTGGCACCACCGAATCCCGTTTCCCGGCAATACAGCCGGCAGGTCGACGCCTGGGTCTTCCCGCTGTTCGAGCAGAACTGGCGACTCTTCGCACCGGACCCGGAGTCGGTCAACCGGAGGATCTCGGCGCGGACCATGCACACCGCTGCGGATGGCGCCGTCCGGGTCAGCGGCTGGTTTGACCTGAGCGCCGTCGATACAGCCGCGGTGAGACACGACCCCTTCCCGAGCCATACCGCGCAGAACATGCTGCGCTGGGCCTGGACTTCCTACCTCGAGACGCACGGAGGCGACGATCGGCCGCACTCCCAGCGCGCTGTGATGATCCAGGAATACCTGTGCAACATTGCGGCGGAGCGCGTCGCCGCCCGGCATCACGGCGCGTTCGAGTCCATCCAGCTGCGAGTGGTCGGCCTGCCCGTCGCCGCGCCCGCAGCGGTGGGCCCCGAACCCGCCGCAGCAGCACAGAAGCCCGCGGACACCCGTTACCTGCCCTGGTGGAAGGTGGCCCCCCATGCAACAAGCTGAGCAGACACCGATCGCGGCAACCATGCCCTCGCGCCCCGGACACAGCACCGAGCGGGCGGGCGTACACGCGTCGCAGCACATGCCGGCCCGCATCCTCACGCTCCTCACCCTCCTGCTGAGGCGTCCCGTCGAAGACGGGAGCAAGGTCGTAGCGGCGCAGCTCGCGCATGATCGCTGCGGCAAGACCTGCCACTGATTCTCGGCCGGAGAGCTGTTGTACGGCCGTCCGATCAAGTCGTTCGGGTGTACATGCAGCTCCGAGGCGATCAGGTTGAGCAGGCCGACGCGATCCAGTTCGATGAGTCCGCGTTCCATCTTGGACACCCAACCCTGCGTCTTGCCCAGGGCGGCAGCGAGGTCGGCCTGAGTCATGCCGAGGCGGAGTCGGGCGCGGCGTACGCGGTTGCCGATCTCTTCGGCTTCTTCCAGCATCAGCGCGCCCCCCTGTAGGTGAGGCGCCGGCGGTCCAGCAGGCGGCGAGGCATCGTGCTCCATCCGTCGGGGCTTCTACCCTTGACGGTACCGAGACCGCGTGCTGCGTGTGGAGTGCTGCAGGTCAGGAAGTCCCCTTGGCTTGCCCCGGCCAGACGCACGGCTGCCCACTCAGGTCGGCCCTCCCGGTCGCCCGAATGGATTCTCGCTGACAGGCAGTGGTCATCACTAGTTCTTCGGTATTTCTCCGCGCCGAAGTAGCGCGCGACCAGCAGCCAATGTGGCGTGCACGGCTGGAGCGGTAATCGGGATGGAAGATTCACCGCGGCGCCTAACGATGCTGATGAAAGCACCCTCGACGCTCCCGTCCACGATAGCCCCGTGAACAAGGAACGGTTTGTGCTCCTCGGGCTGAGGCGGGATATGCAGGACCACCAGACTTCCACCGTCGGCGGGCACCAGTTCGATGTCTAGATAGTCTGGCGGTGGATAGAGGTGCTGCTCGATCGCCGTCTGGTAGCTGCGGAGCGTCCGACCGTTCACCGGCACAGGGCAAATGTCGCTGATGATTTCACCTCCGGGTACCTTCTTTCCGCGCATGCCGACTACGACGATCCCACCGTGCTCGGCGTTGGCGAATCGAGCTACCGCTTGCGCGATAGAAATTTTCCCCGAGGGTGACTGGAGATTGTAGTGGGCGCTCTTTACATCGAGCCAAGGGCCCTCCTCCTGCCCGATCAAGACTTGGGCATTGCCGGAACGAAGCAGATCGAGAGTTGTCTCGCGGGTGAGTTCTCCGCTCGCAAATGCTTGGAGCAGGGCCAGGGCACCTTCGCCGATGCGGAAGAGATCGGCCATGTCTCGCGCTCTTGGAGAGCAAGAAATCTCGACATCCCAAACGAGCGGGTGATAGTAGTTTGGGTTCATCTCTACATTCGTTACCGAAGCTCGGTGTCGTTTCAGGTAAGGAGTCAATAGAGTTGAAAAAGATTCGGCCGTGGCTTCTTCATCGTCGTACTCGTCAGTGGCAAAGGAGGCCGATATTGACAGCTGTCCGTCTGAAAACTTGATTGAGATGGGTTCGGCGATTGAATACTCGTCATCAACGCTGTCGTCATGGGTCACATTGACGGTAACCTCCTCGCCGTCCATGGCCCGTTTGAGAGCGGCCTTCAAATCGGACGGCTGCATTCCGATGAGGTCATTAACGTGGACTAGGAAATTGTCTACGTCGAATCCGTTTCGAGACTGGCCGTTAGCAAGAATAAGCTTATGAAGGTCTCGGTTAAACCGTACAGATTTCGCTGGCTCCACGGGCTGCCCCCTCCTACGCTCAACCTACGCAGCATTCCAGCCCGCTACGGTTTCCACAACGTTGATCACTTCAACACTCGTGGAAACGGAGCTGCCCAACGTCTGGGTGTCGATGCGGCCCTACCTGCGACCGTCGGCTGACTGTCGGCCACGTCCCGAGGAGAGGCGAGTGGACGGTGGCGATGTCGGGGCGGCCTCAAACTCAGAGCTGAGATGGAGGGGCGCGTGAGCCAGTGGACCCTGTGTGGACCAGACCTCCACGATCAGCTCCGCTGCCGGTACGCTGTACCCGCTCCGCCCCAGGTGGGCGGAAGCGAGGTGGGTTGCCCGAGCGGCCTAAGGGAACGGTCTTGAAAACCGTCGTGGCGCGAGTCACCGTGGGTTCAAATCCCACACCCACCGCGTGACGTGAACGGCCCCTGACCAGGCAAGACGGTCGGGGGCCGTTGGCGTATGCGCTCCCCCTCGGACACCGCTGTTCCCTCTGGTTCCCGCTCTGTCGGTCTCCACGGCGTGGCTGACGGTGATCCCGATGGCGGCCATGCGGTTCACGCGCGGACGGGGCGGGGTGGCGTTCGGATTGTCGGCGCGTTTCGGCAGCGCCGGATGCGGCTTCATCCGGCATTCGGTGAGCCGATGTGGGCAAGCAGCGAAGCGGTGCCGTCCTCTGCGGCGATCCCGCGGGCGAGTTCGGCCGCGAGGCGACGGTGGGACGGCTCGGACAGGCAGGCCGTGATCGCGTCGCCGAGGGCTTCGGCGGTGAGCTCCCGGAACGGCACAGGTCGCGGGGCAACTCCCAGCGCGTGGAGCCGAGACGCCCAGAACGGCTGGTCGGCCATGACGGGGACGGGCACTGCGGGTACGCCGGCCCGCAGTCCGGCCGCGGTGGTACCCGCCCCGGCATGGTGGACGACGGCGGCGGTGCGAGGGAACAGCCAGTCGTGCGGGACGTCGCCGATGGACAGGACGTCGGCGCCGCTGCCGTCCACATCGGCCCATCCCGCCTGTACCACCGCACGCACGCCCGCCTGCTTCACCGCCGCAGCCGCCAGCTCACTGAGCCGTTCCCCCTGCCCCGCGGCCATACTGCCGAATCCGATGAACACCGGGGGCGGACCGGCCTGGAGGAAGTCGACCAGTTCGGCCGGGGGTTGCCAGCCGTCCGGCCGCGCGGGCCACCAGTAACCCGCCACTTCGACCCACGACGGCCAGTCCTCAGGGCGCGGCACCACCAGCGGGCTGAAGCCGTGGAAGACCGGCCGAACGTCCACCGGTGCCGAGGGCGCGTCCGCGGGCAGGCCGAGGCGAGCGCGCAGGCGGGTCACAGCGCCCGCGAAGACCCCTTCCGCGCGCTTCAGCACATCCCGGCCGGCGGCGAGGTTGCCCTCTGGCCCCAGGTCATCGATGCCCCGCGCGTTGGGCAGCGGGAACTCTCCGGTGGCGAAGGACGGTGCGAGGTAGGTACCGATGACGGGGACGCCGAATGCGTCGCCGGCCGTCCGGCTGAGCGGTGCCGGGCCGAAAGCAGTGAGCAGGAGATCGGCTCCGCCCGCCACGGCCTCCGCCACCCCGTCGGCGAGCCCGTCCGCGTACGCCCTCGTCAGCGCCTGAGCCTCATCCCGCGACGCCGCCCGGGCCAGGTCCCGGATCAGCCCCTGCGGGTCTCCCTGCACCGGCCGGTAGCCGAGACCGCACCCGCCGACCAGTGCGGCGAGGGAGGGGTGAGCGGCCACGGTGACCTGATGGCCCACATCCGACAGACGCCGCCCCAGTCCCGTGAAAGGCGCGACGTCTCCGCGTGAACCGGCGGTGATGATCAGAATGCGCATGGAGCGATTCTCCTCGGCGCGTGCCGTCCGGCCACCGTCGCCGGCCACGGGGATCCCGCAGCCCACCTGTTACGACATCCCGTTCAGCCGCGTCCTGGCCGGAGCGAACCGACGCGACTCGCCGCTGCTCGCGCCGGCCCTGGACCTGCTGGACGTCCTCGGGTCGACGCCCGACGACATCACTGTGCGCCTCGGCGCCGGCTACGACCCGGACAGGACCCGCACCGAAGTCTCCGCCCGCAACCCGCACGGGTGTATCGCGCACAACGGAGGGAAGGCGCCGATCCAGGCCAGTCGGCGGTGCTGTGTCGAGCGCCGTCTGGCAGAACGGCTTCCGCCGCCTTGCCGGCTGCTACGAGCGCCGCACCACGTCATCAACGCCTTCTTCGACCTTGCAGACACACCACCGCCCATGAGCGCATACCTGTCTGCGCGGGCTGCTGACCGGCCCGTCCGCGCGCAGCACTGCGCAGTGAGCGCGAAGAGCGCATCCGCGCACCGGCCACTCTCGGGACTCGTGGGCGACCTCGGTTGAGGCCGTCATGTCGTCACAGCCGTCCATGGCCTGCGGCCGCTGAAAGGGGACGGTACATGTCCGGTCCGCGCGTCGATGGCGTTCAGCCTGTCTTCGTGGGTCGCGAGGAAGGCTATGCCGTTCCAGAGGACGGGCACGGTGCCGCCCTTGGGACCCAGGTATCGCTTCCAGCGGCGGGTGCCGGTGGCGAGGTCGACGGCGTACAGGTAGTTGATGTCACGGCCGGAGACAATCCAGCCCGAGGAGCCGCTGAGTGCGATGGCCGAGGCGCCGTCGCGGTTGGCCAACTGCCAGCGAATTTCGCCGGTGGCTGCGTCGACGGCGTAGGAGGCCGGACGGTCCCTGCGGGAGTGTGGCTTCGTGCTGAAGTACACGGTGTCGCCCAGGACCGAGACGCTGCTCCGGATGAGCCCCTCGTAGGCTCGGCTCCACAGGACCTCGCCGTCTTCCGCGGCATGCGCGAACAGCGTCGACTGGACGGCGGCGTAGACGACCCGGTCTCCGACGCACGGGCTGTTGGCCATGCCTACCCACCTGCTGTCGCACGGTACCCGCCACAGGCGGTCGCCCGTGGCGGCGTCGTACGCGGTGAGGTCGCCGAATTCGCTGGTGTGGAAGATCCTTCCGTCGGCGAGGGCCGGATGAGTCATGGCGCGGTCGAAGACGTCGTGCCTCCAGAGCAGTTCACCACTGGCGAGGTTCAGCGCGAACAACTTGGCAGGATTGGCACCGCGGTTGTACAACCAGGCGGAGTCCACCCCGTACACCACACCGTTGTCAGCCACGAGTTGTACCGGACCGTCGAAGCGGTGGCGCCAGCGCTCCTGGCCGTCCTCGGTACCGAGCGCGTACAGCCTCCCTATGGCGTCGGTGACACAGACGACGCCGTCGCTGACCACGGGTGGGTCGAAGTCCATCCGCTCTCCGATCGCGGTGCTCCAGCGCACGGTTCCCGTCAGAGCGGACAGTGCGTAGCAGACGCCGTCCTGGGAGCAGACGTACACCGTGCCGTCACAGACGCTCGGCGACTGGAGGCTCCTGTGTCTTCCGAGCCGGAACCGCCAGGGCCGGAAGTCCTGTGGCGCTGTCTCCTCGGGGTAGACCCCGTTCCGGGCTGGCCCGCCCTGCAGCATCGCGGTTGAACTCGTCATCAGTTCTTGTCTCCTGGCCATCACGTGTGGTCAGTTCTCGGGCGGTGGATCTGAGTGCGCGGCACAACTGCGCCGATGTTCTTCCAGCGATCTCCGCTCAGGCCGCCCTGCTGCCCCGGGAACGAACCAGGGTCAGAGGGTCAGGTGAACGGGCGAGATTGAACGCAAACCAACCTGCGGCCCTCATGACTCAGAGGGCATCGTGGCATGCACTGTCCGGCTCGCAGGGTGATTTTGGCCCGTTACCCGACGAACGCCGCTTCAGGCGACTACCAGCTTGGCTACCCTCCGCACCTGCTCTCCAAGATCTATGCCAGAGCCCGCAACTCGTGAACAAAGCCACTCCCAACTTGGGAAGCCAAGCAGCGCGGCAAGTTCCCGTAGATCGTTCGCGACCATGACTTGAGTGAGCCGTCCGGTGATGGTCACGAGTTCTGGCCAGAGAAGATGCCTGGAGATGCCCCACGTCGGTGTCGTGGGGCACCTCGGCCGCCGCGGCGTCGAGCGTGGCACCGATCTCTCTCATCAGGGCGACCTCTTCCTCACTTCGTAGGCTGACACCGGGGTACCGCTCCGGCTCGTCGGCGTCGCAGGAGTCGTCGAAGGGTGTGATCGCCGAGAGATCTTGAAACCGTCGTGCGCGAGTCACCGTGGGTTCAAATCCCACACCCACCGCGTGAGGGGAAGGCCTCTGACCAGGCAGTACGGGCAGGGTCCTTCTGCATGCGTGCAGTCGGCCGACGGGCTCCCTGTTCTCCAGTGTCCGCCGGACCCCCGAGGGGGGTGGCCGTCTGCTGGCGTGGGAAGGCGTCAGGCAGGGGGATCGGACGGCTGGCATCTGACCGACGGCGTCGACGACCTTCTCGCCCCGGCCGCGCTCTCTCTCCGGGTGGCGCACGGAGGGAAGGCGCTCTCTTCCGGGGCGCTCGGCGCGTTGTGGCCGAGGGCGTGACGGGGCGCCCCCAGCCGCATCAGGAGGCCGCTACGCCCGGTGTCCCGTCATCCGCGCGGCCGACGCGATCGTCGCGCGGGCCTCGCGTTCCGTGAGGCCCGTGTGGACCGCCGCGTCGATCAGCGGGGCCCGCAGGGCGCGGCCGATCCCGTTCTCGTAGGCGCGGCAGGCGGCCCAGAAGAGGCGGGTGTTGCGCTGGCCCTCGTGGGCGGCGAGGACGAACTGGACCAGGCCCTGGCCCCGGTTGCCGACCGAGGGGTGGGTCGCGGGGTGGGGTGCGCGCGGGGGTGGGAGGAGCAGGCGCAGGAGGGACGGCGGGCAGGGGGCCGGGACCAGGTGCGCGGTGCCGGGAGCGGTGGCGTAGACGCCGTGGTCGGTGCGGGAGCCGGGGCCGACCAGGTAGCCGCCGGCGCCCCGGATGTCGATACCGGGGGCCAGTCGGCCCGCCGAGTTGGGTATGACGGCGTCCGGTGGCCCGGTCAGCCAGACGTGCCGCCCGCCGCTCGGCGTGAGTACGACGACCGTCGGCGGGATGGTGAACAGGTGCCGCAGCGCCAGTTCGCGCAGGGCGCCGGTGGCGTCCGTGCCGGACTTGACGTCGAGGTCGACGCCGATGAGGCGGTGCGGGGGCAGTCCGCAGGCGATGCCGTAGCCGGTCGCCCAGGGTGCGGCGGCGAAGAGTTCGCGGATGCGGGCGGGGTCGGTGGTGGCGTCGTACACCCCGTGGCCGGGGCGGCCGCACTCGCCGTGGCAGGGCGGCGCCGGCGGTTCCGGGCCGTCGGGGAGGGGGCGGGTGCCGCGGTGGGTGGGCCCGGGCGGTGGGCCGGGGCGGACTTCGTCGGGTGCGGAACGGTGTGGTGAGCGCAGGGCCGGGAGCTTGGTCCGGGACAGCGGGATGACGGACAGGCCGCGCTCGGCGGCGGACAGGGCGTGTGCGAGGGCCAGCGTCGTGGCCTGCCGGTCGGTGGTGGCCATGACTCTATGTTCGTACGTGCGTTCGAAAAAGGAAAGGGGGATTCGCTGGGACACGCCGTGGCCGGCGGTGTCGTCCGGGAGGGGTGCCGGAACGGTTCTCCTCTTGGGGTGCTTGATGGGCCGGATGTCCGGATTGGTCATGAGTGTGCCGAGAGTCGACAAAAGATGGTGACAGGGGTTTATCGACTTGTCATCACGCTTGAGGGCGAATAGGGCTTTCTGGGCTGTTCGCCGGGGATTCGGTGGGCAAGTCTGATCTCGCGACGTCGATGACAACCCCCAAGTCGGTCGGCCAACTGCCTTGGAAAGAGCCTTACTTGACGTACTTCCGGCATCGCCGGGCACTGAGAGGAAACAACATGGCAAGCATCCGTACCGCCCGCGTCCTCGCCACCGTCTCCGCCCTCCCGCTCGCCGCGGCGCTCTTCGCCGGTGTGGCGGCGGCGGACACCGGGGCGGTCGCGGACAACGGATCGAGCGCCAACGCCGGTGTGGCGGGCGTCGTCGGCAGCGGGGTCGGCCACGACAACAACGGCAACTCCTCCACCACGCAGCAGAACGCCGTGGGCAACGGCGCCTCGAACCAGAGCAACACCGCTCAGGTCAACGGCTCCGCCTGGACGGCCCTCCAGCAGGGCAACGACAACGTCGCCGTGCACTTCACCCGGCTGTGGTAAGCCCCGCCTGACCCTGGGGTGGGGGGTTCGTGGGGGGATGGCAACGCGCCTGCGTGGCGGTGCTTCGGCGCCGCCGCGCAGGCGTTCTCCGGCTTCCCGGACCCTGCCGCTTTCCTCCGCGGCCCGCCGCCGCCCCACTCGTTCACCTTGACAGTGGACTGTATCTGACGGACAGTCAGAAACCATGCATCTGGCCCCCACCGAACGCCAGCAGCGGCTGCGCGCCGAACTGTGCGCGTACTTCCGGTCCGTGATCCCGTCCCCCGCCCCGGAGGGGCCTGGGGAACGCCGTGCCCTGCTGCGCCGCATCGGCGCGGACGGCCTGCTCGGCCTCGGCTGGCCCGTCGAGTACGGCGGTCAAGGCCGCGGCGCCGAGGAGCAGTTCGTGTTCTTCGACGAGGCGTACCGGGCCGGTGCCCCCGTCTCCATGGTCACGCTGAACACCGTCGGGCCGACGCTGATGAAGTACGGCAGCGCGGAGCAGAAGGCCCGCTTCCTGCCCGGCATCCTCCGCGGCGACCTGGTCTTCGCCATCGGCTACAGCGAGCCCTCCGCCGGCACCGACCTGGCCTCGCTGCGCACCCGGGCGGTGCGGGACGGCGACGGCTGGCTGATCGACGGGCAGAAGATCTTCACCTCGGGTGCCCAGCACGCCGACTGGATCTGGCTGGCCTGCCGCACCGACCCCGAGGCGCCCAAGCACCGCGGCATCTCGATCCTCCTGGTCCCCACGGACGCGCCCGGGTTCTCCTGGACGCCGATCGAGACGGTGGGCGGTCAGGTCACCACGGCCACGTACTACGACGGTGTCCGCGTCCCCGCGGGGAACCTGGTCGGTGCCGAGCACGACGGCTGGTCGCTGATCACGAACCAGCTCAACCACGAGCGGGTCGCCCTCGCCGCCACCGCCATGCAGGCCGAGGACCACTACGCGGCCGCGCTCGCCGCCGCCCGCACCCCCGATCCGGTGACGGGCCGGCGCCGTGTTGACGAGCCCTGGATTCGTTTTCGGCTGGCCGAAGCACATGCCAGGCTCGCGGCGAATCGCCTGCTCAGCTGGCGTTTGGTGGCGGACGCGGGGGCGGGCCGGGTGGCCCCCGCGGAGGCCAGTGGAGTGAAGTTCGCGGGAACGGAATCGGCAGTCGCGACGTATCGCATGTGTCAGGAGATCGTCGGCGAGACGGCATGGGTCCGGTCCGGTTCGCCGGGTGCGTTCGAGGACGGCGAGCTGGAGCGGCTCAACAGGGCGGCGCAGATCAACACGTTCGGGGGCGGGGTGAGCGAGGTGCAGCGGGAGATCGTCGCGACGATGCGGCTCGGGATGAGGAGGGGCGGCCGTGACCGACGGGAGCGATGAGCTGACGGCACGGCTGAGGGGGTACGAGGGGCACCCGGCCGCCGTCTCCGGCGTGGGCCGGGATCCGGTCAACCTGCCGATGATCCGGCACTGGTGCGAGGCGATGGGCGACACGAACCCGGCGTACCGGGGTCCGGCGGCCGTCGCCCCGCCCACCATGCTCCAGGCATGGACGATGGGCGGTCTGTCCGGGCACGTGGGACGCACCGGCGCGTATGACGAACTGATGGCGCTGCTCGACGGGGCCGGCTGCACCTCGGTGGTCGCCACCGACTGCGAGCAGGAGTATCTGAGGCCGCTGCGGCCGGGGGACGAGATCGTCTTCGACATGGTGATCGAGTCGGTGTCCGGGCGGAAGACGACCAAGCTGGGCACGGGTCACTTCGTCACGACCCGTACGGACGTCCGGGTGGGCGACGACCTCGTCGGCACCCACCGCTTCCGCATCCTCAAGTACGCCCCGCGCGCCAGGCCGAGCGCCGACCGGCCCCGGCGTCCCCGCCCGGTGGTCAACCGGGACAACGCCGGTTTCTGGGAGGGGGTGGCGGAGGGGCGCCTGCTCATCCAGCGCTGCACCGGCTGCGGCACGCTGCGCCACCCCTGGCTGCCGGGGTGCAACGCCTGCGGCTCCCTCGACTGGGACACCGTCGAGTCGTCCGGACAGGGCACGGTCTACTCGTACGTCGTGATGCACCACCCGCCCTTCCCGGCTTTCGACCCTCCCTACGCCGTGGGCCTGATCGAACTGGCCGAGGGGGTGCGGATGGTGAGCAACGTGGTCGGGGTGCCGTACGACAAGGTGCGGATCGGGCTGCCGGTACGGGTGGAGTACCGCCGCCACGAGGACGGGGGTGGGGACGGGGACGAGGCGTTGACGCTGCCCGTCTTCCGGGTCGTCGAGGGTCTCGAAGGGCAGGTCTGACATGGACTTCACGCCGACCGAACCCCAGGCCGAGGCCCGCGAGCTGGCCGCCAGGATCTTCGCCGACCTCGCCCCCCATGAACGGCTGCGGGCCGCCGGCACCGGCAGTGACCCGGAGCTGTGGAAGGCCCTCACCGCGGCCGGGCTGGTGGCCGCGGTGGCGGAGCTGGGCCTCCTCGGACTGGTACTCCTCCTCGAGGAGCAGGGCCGCACCACCGCCCAGGTGCCGTACGCGGCGAGCTGTGTGTACGGGCAGCTGGCGATCGCCGCGCACGGTACGGCCGAACAGCGGGAGCGGCTGCTGCCCGGG
This sequence comes from Streptomyces sp. NPDC006655, assembly GCF_040703965.1. Lineage (NCBI taxonomy): Bacteria > Bacillati > Actinomycetota > Actinomycetes > Kitasatosporales > Streptomycetaceae > Streptomyces > Streptomyces sp. NPDC006655. The sequence continues at coordinate 46,811 of NZ_JBEYJU010000047.1, forward strand.
ATCGGCGACGGGACGCTGGTGGTGACCGGCGCGTTCCCGGCGCAGCCGACGGTACGACCGTCCGCGCCCGCGCGATCCGCCGTACGGCACGTGGGGCGCCCGGGGCTGAGCGGTACCGTCCCCGTCGTCCCGTGGCTGCGTGACGCCACGCATGTCCTGGTCGCCGACGCCGAGCGGCGGCTGTGGCTGGTGGCGCTCGGAGAGGGCACCGGCGTCGAGGAGACCGAGCTGACCGCCCCCTGGGCGGCCGGACGCCTCACGCTCCACGACGCACCCGCCGAACCCCTCGGCCCCCACCATCCCCGACCGGGCCCCGACCCCGACCCCAACTCCACCCCCAACCCCTACGCCGACGTCCCCACCCCCACCCCCACCCCCACCTCCCTTTCCACCCCCACCCTCACCCCCACCCCTTACGCCGACGTCCTCGCCACCGCCCGCACCGCCTTCGCCGGACTCCAGGCCGGGGTCTGTGCGGGCTCCCTCGTCCGGGCGGTCGAGCACACCAACTCCCGCGAGCAGTTCGGGCGCCCGCTCGCCACCCGGCAGGCCGTCCAGCTGAGGGCCGCGGACGCCCACATGGACATCGAGGCGATACGCGTGACGGCGTACGAGGCGGCCTGGCGCAGGGACGAGGGGCTGCCGTACGCGACGCACGCGCTGACCGCCGCCTGGTGGGCGTCCGAGGCGGGGCAGCGGGTGGTGCACACGGGTCAGCATCTGCACGGCGGTGCGGGCGCCGACGTGGAGCATCCGGTGCACCGGCACTTCCTGTGGGGGCGCCAGCTGGACGCGTATCTGGGCAGCGGGGGCGAAGTGCTCCAGGAACTGGGGGAGGCGATCGCGAGTGCGGGTTGAGACGAAATGGTCGGCGGTGGGCACCGAGCTGCCGCCGCTGGAGGTACCGATCACGCGAACGCTGATCGTGGCGGGGGCGATCGCGTCCCGTGACTACCAGGACGTGCACCACGACCCCGAACTGGCCCGCCAGAAGGGCTCGCCGGACATCTTCATGAACATCCTGACGACGAACGGCCTGGTCGGCCGGTACGTCACCGACTGCTTCGGCCCGACCTCGGAGCTGCGCAAGGTCGCGATCCGGCTCGGGGCGCCCAACTACCCGGGGGACACGATGGTGCTGACCGGCCGCATCGAGGAGCTGGACGGCGAGGCGGGCACGGCGACGGTCCGGGTGGTCGGCGCCAACGGCATCGGCAACCACGTGACCGGCACGGTGACCGTCGCCTTCACCGAGGCCACGGTGACCGTCACCCTCACCGACGGAGCGGACTCGTGAGCGTGCGGGGCCGGGACTCGCTGGGCGGGCGGGCGGCGATCGTGGGGATCGGGGCCACGGAGTTCTCCAAGGACTCGGGGCGCAGCGAGCTGCGGCTGGCGGCGGAGGCGGTGCGGGCCGCGCTGGACGACGCCGGGCTGACCCCGGCGGACGTGGACGGGATGGTGACGTTCACGATGGACACCAGCCCGGAGATCACCGTGGCCCAGGCGTGCGGGATCGGTGAGCTGTCCTTCTTCTCCCGGGTCCACTACGGCGGCGGCGCGGCGTGCGCCACGGTCCAGCAGGCGGCGTTGGCCGTCGCGGCCGGGGTCGCCGAGGTGGTGGTCTGCTACCGCGCCTTCAACGAGAGGTCGGGCCGCCGCTTCGGCTCGGGGGTGCAGCACCGGGAGCCGTCGGCGGAGGGGGCGGCGCTGGGCTGGTCGCTGCCGTTCGGACTGCTCACCCCGGCGTCCTGGGTGGCGATGGCGGCGCAGCGCTACCTGCACACGTACGGACTGACCCCGGAGGTGTTCGGGCACGTGGCCGTGCTGGACCGCCGATACGCGGCGACCAACCCGGCCGCCTACTTCCACGGCCGTCCCCTCACGCTCGCCGAGCACGCCGCCTCGCGCTGGATCGTCGAGCCGTTGCGGCTGCTGGACTGCTGCCAGGAGACGGACGGCGGCCAGGCCCTCGTCGTCACCTCGGTGGAGCGGGCGCGCGACCTGCCGCAGCGGCCGGCCGTGGTCGCGGCGGCCGCGCAGGGGGCGGGCCGGGCCCAGGAGCAGATGACCAGTTTCTACCGGGACGACCTGACCGGGCTGCCGGAGATGGGCGTGGTGGCCCGGCAGCTGTGGCGCACCTCGGGGCTCGCCCCGGCCGACATCGACGTGGGCATCCTGTACGACCACTTCACGCCGTTCGTGCTGATGCAGCTGGAGGAGTTCGGGTTCTGCGGACGGGGGGAGGGGGCGGACTTCGTGGCCGGGGAGCGGCTGCCGCTGAACACCCACGGGGGCCAGCTCGGGGAGGCGTACCTGCACGGGATGAACGGGGTGGCCGAGGGGGTGCGCCAGCTGCGCGGCACGGCCGCGAACCCGATACCGAGGGCGGACCGGGTCCTGGTCACGGCCGGTACGGGGGTGCCGACGTCCGGACTGGTGCTGACCTCGGACGGGTGAGCCCGGCGGCCCCGGCCGCGGTGCGCCCGCAGGGGTGAACCCGCAGGAGGCCGCGCCCGTACTCCACCTTCAGGAGGTGGAGGCAGCCCCACCCCTACAACCTGAGGGGGAGTCGTCTTCGGGACCTGCGGCCGATACGCCGGAGTACCGCTCACTCATAGCGTGGAGCCATGACCACACCCGTCTGCACCAGCGCTTCGGACGCCGCCGTCTCGGCGAGGCGGACCGGCCCGTACCAGCGGGCGTATCCGTCGTTCGCGTCGTACGTCAGAGCCCGCCAGCCGGTTCTGCTGCGCACCGCCCGGTCGTTGACCGGGAACCCGAGCGACGCCGAGGACCTCCTCCAGACCGCCCTCGCCAAGACGTACGTGGCCTGGGAGCGGATCGAGGACCACCGGGCGCTCGACGGCTATGTGCGCAGGGCCCTGCTGAACACCCGGACCTCGCAGTGGCGCAAGCGCCGGGTGGACGAGTTCGTGTGCGAGGAGCTGCCCGAGCCGGAGCCGGTGCCCGGGGAGGACGACCCGGCCGAGCGGCAGGCGCTGCACGACGCCATGTGGCGGGCGATCATGAAGCTGCCCGCGCGGCAGCGGGCGATGGTGGTGCTGCGGTACTACGAGGACCTGAGCGAGGTGCAGACGGCCGAGGTGCTCGGGGTGTCGGTGGGTACGGTCAAGTCGGCGGTGTCGCGTGCGCTCGGCAAGCTGCGCGAGGACCCGGAGCTGGTCCTGGCCCGGTAACCGGCCGCCGACGGCCTGATCGGCCGGGCTTTGTTGCCCTTCTCCTAGTGACATACCGAGTGGTATGTGCGCAGAATCAGCGCAGCCCCTTTACCACCGAGTAGGCAATGTCGCCCCCGGGAGGACGCCGTGCTGAGCACCATGCAGGACGTACCGCTGCTGATCTCCAGGATCCTGACCCACGGGTCGACGATCCACGGTGCGTCACAGGTGACCACCTGGACGGGGGCGGCCGAACCGCAGCGCCGCAGCTTCGCCGAGATCGGCGCCCGCGCCGCCCAGCTGGCCCACGCCCTCCACGACGACCTGGGTGTCCGGGACGACGACCGGGTCGCCACCCTCATGTGGAACAACGCCGAACACACCGAGGCGTACTTCGCCATCCCGTCCCTGGGCGCGGTCCTGCACACGCTCAACCTGCGGCTGCCCGCCGAGCAGCTGGTCTGGATCGTCAACCACGCCGCCGACCGGGTCGTCCTCGTGAACGGCTCGCTCATCCCGATGCTCGCCCCGCTGCTGTCCAAGCTGCCGACGGTCCGGCACATCGTGGTGTCCGGCCCGGGCGACCGCTCCCCGCTGGCGGACGCCACCGCGGCCGTACACGAGTACGAGGAGCTGATCGCGGGGAAGCCGACCACGTACGACTGGCCGGAGCTGGACGAACGCCGGGCCGCCGCCATGTGCTACACCTCGGGCACCACCGGTGACCCCAAGGGCGTGGTGTACAGCCACCGTTCGATCTACCTGCACTCCATGCAGGTCAACATGGCCCAGTCGATGGGCCTGACCGACCAGGACACCTCGCTGGTGGTCGTACCGCAGTTCCACGTCAACGCCTGGGGTCTGCCGCACGCCACCTTCATGACCGGCGTCAACCTGCTCATGCCGGACCGTTTCCTGCAGCCGGCCCCGCTCGCCGAGATGATCGAGAAGGAGCGTCCGTCGCACGCGGCCGCCGTCCCCACCATCTGGCAGGGCCTGCTCGGCGAACTCACCGCCCACCCGCGTGACGTCTCCTTCCTCACCCAGGTCACCATCGGCGGCGCGGCCTGTCCGCCGTCCCTGATGGCCGCCTTCGACAAGCTGGGCATGCGGGTCTGCCACGCCTGGGGCATGACGGAGACCTCCCCGCTCGGCACGATCGCCCGCCCGCCGGCGCATGTGGTGGGCACCGAGGAGGAGTTCGCGTACCGCCTCACCCAGGGCCGTTTCCCGGCCGGGGTCGAGGCACGGATCAGCGGCCCCGGCGGCGAACGCCTGCCCTGGGACGGCGAGTCGGCGGGTGAGCTGGAGGTGCGCGGCCCCTGGGTCGCGGGCGCCTACTACAACGGCCCCGACGGCGAACCGCTGCGCCCCGCCGACAAGTTCAGCGAGGACGGCTGGCTGAAGACCGGTGACGTCGGCACCATCTCCCCCGACGGCTTCCTCACCCTCACCGACCGCGCCAAGGACGTCATCAAGTCCGGTGGCGAGTGGATCTCCTCGGTCGAGCTGGAGAACGCGCTGATGTCCCACCCGGACGTCACCGAGGCGGCCGTGGTCGCCGTCCCCGACGACAAGTGGGGCGAGCGCCCGCTCGCCACGGTCGTCCTGCGGGAGGGCTCCGCCGCGACCTTCGAGACCCTGCGCACCTTCCTCGCCGAGGAGGGGAAGATCGCCAAGTGGCAGCTGCCGGAGCGGTGGACCGTGATCGAGGCGGTGCCGAAGACGAGCGTGGGCAAGTTCGACAAGAAGGTGCTGCGCAGGCGGTACGCCGAGGGGGACCTGGACGTCACCAGCCTCTGAGCGCCCCGCGCCGAAGCGCCCCGTCAGGGGCGCGGGGCGGCAGCCGATGTGCGGCTGCCGCCGCGTGGGCGCGACCAGCCACGGACAACCGTGAGCCGAAGGTCGGCAGTTCCCCGACGGCGCTTCCTCAGTTCGTACCGATCCGGGCCAGCAGGTCCACGATCCGGCTCTGCACCTCGGTGCTCGTCGACCGCTCCGCCAGGAACAGCACCGTCTCGCCCGACGCCAGCCGCGGCAGGTCCGCCTGGTCGACCGCGGCCGTGTAGACCACCAGCGGCGTCCGGTTCAGCTGCCCGTTCGCACGCAGCCAGTCGATGATCCCGGCCTGGCGGCGGTGTACCTGCATCAGGTCCATCACCACCAGGTTCGGCCGCAGCTGTCCCGCCAGCGTCACCGCGTCCGCGTCGCTCGCCGCCCGCGCCACCTGCATGCCGCGCCGCTCCAGCGTCGACGTCAGCGCGAGCGCGATCTCCGCGTGCTCCTCGATCAGCAGCACCCGCGGCGGATGCTGCTCGCTGTCCCGCGGTGCGAGCGCCTTCAGCAGTACGGCGGGATCGGCACCGTACGCGGCCTCGCGCGTCGCCTGTCCCAGCCCGGCCGTGACCAGCACCGGCACCTCGGCGGCCACCGCCGCCTGCCGCAGCGACTGCAACGCGGTGCGCGTGATCGGCCCGGTCAGCGGGTCCACGAACAGCGCCGCCGGGAACGCGGCGATCTGCGCGTCGACCTCGTCCCGGGAGTTCACGATCACCGGCCGGTAGCCGCGGTCGCTCAGCGCCTGCTGGGTGGTGACGTCCGGCGCCGGCCAGACCAGCAGCCGACGCGGGTTGTCCAGCGGCTCCGGGGGCAGTTCGTCGTCCAGTGGCTGCGGACGCGGCGGGTCCGCGACCTCGACCGCGCCACCGGGGCCGTCCAGCGGTTCGGGACCCTCGGCCGCGTTCACGTCGGGCGCGCCTATGGCGTACGACCGGCCGGCGCCGTCGGTGGCACCCACCAGCCGGGACTGCCCGGCCGGCGACGGCTGCGACAACGGCTGGGCAGGCACCGGCTGGGCGGTCACCGGCGGGGCGGTCACCGGCTGTTCGGCCGGTGGATGCGGGCGCGCCGACTGCTCGGGCCGCGACTGCTCGGCCCCGGGGGCGGCGTCCGGACGCGTGCCCAGCTTGCGGCGCCGTCCGTTGCCGCCGGCCTGGTGCGGCGGCGGGGTGGCCGTCGGCTGCTGCACCTGCGCGGCCTGGCGGGAGAACGGCACACCCTGCCCCAGCGTCCGCACGCTGAACGCCCGGCCCTGTGTGGAGTCCGGGTCCACCGGCACGGCCGTCGCCGCCGCCTCGGCGGGCAACGGCTGCGCGGCGCGCGCCGGTTGCGGGGCGGCGGGCACGTCGTCGGCGCCCGGCCACTGCTGCGGTACGGAAGCGGGCGCGGCCTCCGCCGGAAGCGGCTGGGCGGGGATCGGGGTGTCCTGGACAGCCGGGGCGGGCTGCGCGGGCGGTACGGGCTGCCGGCCGGGCTGTGCGGGGGCCGGCTGGGGTGGTACCGGCTGGCCCGGGACGACCGGCACGGCACTCTGCGGCTGGGCCTGCGCCTGCGCCGGCACCGGCTGGCCCGGGACCACCGGTACGGCACTCTGCGGCTGGGCCTGCGCCGGTACCGGGGCCGCGCCCGGCACCAGCGGAGGCACCGGAGGCACCGGCTGGCCGGGCTGACCTGCCTGCACCGGGGGCACCGGCTGGCCCGGCTGCTGCCCTGGCACCGCCTGGCCGACGGGCAGACCGGTCGGCCCGGCGGGCCCGGTCTGAACCGGAATGCCCTGTCCGGGCTGCCCGGTGGGAACGGGTTGTCCGGCGGGAATCTGCTGCGCGGGCGGTACGGGCTGCGCCCCGGCGGGAACCTGCTGTCCGGGCGCCACCGCCTGCGCGGGCACCGTCGGTACGGCCTGCAGTTCGGACACCCCGGAGGCCCCAGGCACCCCAGCCCCAGGCACTCCGGCCGCGCTCATCACCCCCGGCGCAACCGGCACCCCTGGCACACCCGGCACCCCTGGCGCACCCGGCACCCCTGGCGCACCCGGCACCCCTGGTGCACCCGGCACCCCTGGCGCACCCGGCACCCCCGGTACTTCCTGCACACCGGGCATGCCGACCCCGACCTCGGCCCCGGTCCCGGTCCCGCCCCCCGCCTCCATCGGCTGCCCCACGGCGCGGCGTCGGCGGCCGGTCGGTGCGCTGGTGGGGTGGGGCTGCGGCGGGGTGTGGTCCTCGTCCTGGTCGGGCGCCGCGGCGTCGTGCCGGCCCTCGTCGCCCGCCACCCCGGTCGGCTCGGGGGTGCGGTCGGCCTCGGCGGGCGGCAGTGCGAACACCGGCCGGGGGCCCGCCTGCTGGGCCTCCTGCTGCTCGGCCCGCTCCGCGGCCGCGGCCAGCGCCCGGCGCCGACGTCCGCTCGGCTGCTCCTCAGCGGTCTGACCGGCGGCCTGACCGGCAGGAGGCAGCGCCGGCGGCAGTGCCTGCGGTTCGTCGGAATCCCGCCGCCCGCGACGCCCGGACGCGGGCGCGGGCACACCCTGCGGCGGAACCGTGCCGCCGAGACCCGTACCGGAGGCCGCCGTACCGGCCCCCTGCTCGGCCGCCGTCACCACAGCACCCTCAGCGGCCACTCCGGCCACCCCGGCGTCCCCGTCGGCCGGACGCCCGCGTCGCCGTCCGGTCCCGCCGGACCCCGGTTCCGCGCTCTCCAGCGCGGCGGGCCCGTTCTCCTGCGCCATCGCCTCCGCGGCGCGCCTGCGCCGCCGTCCGGTCGGCACGCCCGGTGCCTCACCCTCCCTGGCCTCCGCGGCCTCGCCGGGGACGTCGCCGTCCAGGAAGGCGTCGACGGAGGACCGGCGGGCCCGCCGTCGGCCTGCGGCACCCGCCTCGTCGGCGGCGGGCAGCATGGCCACCTCGGCCCCGGGCGGCGGGGCGACGGCCCCGGCGCCCCCACCGATCGGCACCTCCAGCACGAACGCGCTGCCGCTCATGCCGGGCACCTCGTGGGTCTGGAGCACCCCGCCGTGCGCGCGCACGATCCCGCGCACGATCGGCTCGTGCACCGGGTCTCCCCCGGTGTACGGTCCGCGCACCTCGATCCGTACGACCTCGCCGCGCTGGGCGGCCGCGACGACGACGGTGTTGTCCATGTATCCGCCGGCCGAGACCGGCGAGTTGCCGGTCGCGTCGACGCCGGCCACGTCCGCGATGAGATGCGCGAGCGCGACGGCCAGCCGCTGCGGGTCCACCTCGGCCTCGATGGGCGGCGCGTGCACGGCGAACTGCACCCGACCGGGGCCGATCAGCTCCACCGCCCCGTCCACACCGGCGGCGACGACGGCGTCCAGCATGACCTTCGTACGGGTGATGTCCTCGACCCCCGCGTCCAGCCGCTGGTAGCCGAGCACGTTGTCGATGAGCTGGGTGATCCGCGAGTAACCGGCCGAGAGGTGGTGGAGCACCTGGTTGGCCTCGGGCCACAGCTGCCCGGCGTCGTCGGCGGCGAGCGTGGCCAGTTCGCGGCGCAGCTCGTCGAGCGGTCCGCGCAGCGACTGCGCGAGCAGGGTCAGCAGCTGTTCGTGGCGGCCGTGCAGGGCCTCGTAGCGGTCCTTCTCGCGCTCACCGAGGGCCGCGTACCGCTCCTCGCCCGCCGCCACTTCCTCGGCGTGCCGCTCGCGCAGCTCCTCCACCTCGGTGACGTGCTTCTGGCGCAGCGCGGTCAGGTCGGAGGCGTGCTCCTCGGAGAGCTTCTCCAGCTCCTCGGCGTGCGCCTTCTCCAGGGCCGCCTTCTCGTCGACGACGGCGTCGTACGGCCGCCGGTCGGTGAAGGTCATCACGGCGCCGACGAGTTGGTCGCCGTCGCGCACCGGCGCGGTCGTCAGGTCGACCGGCACCCGCTTGTCGCCCTTGGCCCACAGCACCTGCCCGCGCACCCGGTGCTTGCGTCCGGAGCGCAGGGTGTCGGCGAGCGGCGACTCGGCGTACGGGAACGGCGAGCCGTCGGCGCGCGAGTGCAGCACGAGGTTGTGCAGCTCCTTGCCGCCGAGCTCACCGGCCCGGTACCCCAGTATCTGGGCGGCGGCCGGGTTGACGAGGACGATCCGCCCGTCCGTGTCCGTGCCCACGACGCCCTCGCTCGCGGCGCGCAGGATCATCTCGGTCTGCCGCTGCGAACGCGCCAGCTCGGCCTCGGTGTCGACGGTGCCGGTCAGGTCCCGTACGACGATCATCAGCAGTTCGTCGCCGCTGTAGCCGTAACCGTCGTACGCCTGCTGACCGTTCTCCAGGTTGGCGCTGGTGACCTCGACCGGGAACTCCGTGCCGTCGGTCCGGCGGGCCACCATCCGGGTCGGCTTGGTCCGGCCGCGCGGGTCCATGTGGTCGGGGCGCCGCATCGAGCCCGGGATGAGCCGCGAGTCGAACTCCGGGAGCAGGTCGAGCAGCCCGCGCCCGACCAGCGCCGTCCCCGGGGCCTCGAAGGCCTCCAGGGCGATGGTGTTCGCGTTGACGACGGTTCCGTTGGCGTTGACCAGCACCAACGCGTCCGGCAGCGCGTCCAGTATGGCTGCGAGGCGAGCAGCGCCTCGGGATGGCCTGCTGCTCACGAGACGCTTCCTCCCTGTTACCGCACCTTGCCGACCGCTCGGGCCATCTTGCCAACCGGCCCGCGACGTGTCACGCGAGGGAGTCTAAAGGCACCGGTTCCGGTCACGGCGCCGGATGAGAGGGAGGTCGCACGACGAAGTGACGGCGAACATGTGACCGACGCGCCTCACCTCCACCACACCTCCGCGAGACCTCTGCGGGGCCGGGTGCCGGGGCGGTGGATTCACGGCCCCAGGTCGGGCAGCAGCGGCACCATGTGGTTCCAGCGCCCGACCTCGCAGCCGTTGCCGCGGTCGTACGTCGCGTCGACCGGACGGCCGGCCCAGGTGCCGGTGACCCGGGCGGTGGCGGGGCCGCCGTAGATCATGGTGCAGGCGGTGCCCGGCGCGACCGGGGCGAAGGTGTCCCGGCCCCAGCGGGTGTTCCGGTCGAGCGCCTGGCACGCGCCGTCCACGTCCGGGTGACTGCCGGCGCCGGGGTGACAGAACAGCTCGTACGTCCCGTCCCGCCCGTCCCCGGCGTGCCGCACGGTGACGGTGAGATGGTCGGCCGGTACGGCGGCGGACGCGGGCGCGGGCAGCGCCGGGACGGATCCGAGGACGGCGGCGACGGCCCCGAGGGCGCCGCGCACGGTGAGGTGGGCCATGCCCTGCCCAACGCGCGGGCCGCCCGGACGTTGCGCGGCGACGTGGCGCGGCGCCCCGCCGACGAAAGGCCTTTGCCCTGCGCCCCGGCTGCCTAGTACCGTGGGAGCCGATTGGTGACAGCAGGCTCGACTGTGTCATCATCTGCACGCACCACTCGCGCTCACGCGGGCGGCTGTGCTGGAGGCGTCGCCTAGTCCGGTCTATGGCGCCGCACTGCTAATGCGGTTTGGGCCTTAAAGCCCATCGAGGGTTCAAATCCCTCCGCCTCCGCCACCTGATCACCGAAGCCCCGGTCCACCTGGACCGGGGCTTCGGTGCATCCAGGGCCCGTCAACCGCCGCTGACCATGTTTTCGCAGGTCACAAGGGGTGTGCCTAACGGATTTCACATGGCGGCGGCAGTCATGTAATGTTCTTCCTGTCGCCGAGAGCGGCCCGGAAGGGCCAGGATCAAAGACAGAAAACAGAACAACAAGCACTCGTAGCTTAACGGATAGAGCATCTGACTACGGATCAGAAGGTTGCAGGTTCGAATCCTGCCGAGTGCACACAGGTCAAAGGCCCCGGAGTGATCCGGGGCCTTTGACGTTTTATCGTGCCCCGCTCAGCATGGGGGCACAGGAGGCGACCGATGGCGGCGTGGGTTCGAGTCCGGCTGACGTCCAGCGGAGCCGACGGAGCGATCTACGTGTGGGCTGACGATGAAGGGCACACGGGCTGGTTGCTCTTCGCCCCAGCGGACGGCAGCTTCCGTCTCTGCGACAGCGCGGGCCGAGCGCCGGCGGACGCGATGATCCTCAACCTTGAGACACAAGATCTGAAGCACCGGGACGAGCAGTGCCGGCGTCCGTTCGTCCAAGCGGCCGTTGGCGTCTGGCGGGCGTACCAGCTGCACCGGAGCTTCCCCCAGGTAGCCGATCGCCACTTCTACTGAGGCTGGTCGGCGTGGCCGCCACGTGCCCGCCCTCGAAGGCGCTGCGTGATCGGCCTGGTCAGGATGAGGCCGGATCTCAAGCATGGGGACTGTGGTCGGCAGCACGTCGGGTACATGATGAGCAATGACTTCTTGGCTGAGTGCTCGGAGCACATGGTTGCTCGTACTGATCCTGTGGGCGGTCATGCTGACAGCTGCCCTGATAGGAATTGCGTTCGCCCGAGCCTTCCTCGGACAACCCCCTCTGAGGCCCTTCGCCGCTGACCTCCCGGTGACCGTGGGCGGCACTTTCTTCGTCGCCGTCGCCAGCGCCGGGCGGTTGCGTCGTAGACGACGGCAGCGGTCCGATGACGCGGAGCCGCCGGCCGTACGGCAGTGAAGGACAGCAACCACAGCAACCGACTACGCCCGGCAGCGTCCATCAGCGCCCTTCCGACAGCCTGTTTGACCGCTGATGACCGATCGACGCCAATTGGTCTGTGTCGACCGGGTCTTCGTCGTCGGTGACCACGGCGTTCGCGAGTTCGCCGTAGGACGTCACCGGCATCGCTCTCCTGGCGGATCCGGACGCGCCGGCGCGGATCGCGCGGCACATGGCCCGGGTACTCCCTGCTCGGCTCGCCGACAACGGCGCGGAGGCCCGGGGCAAGGTGCCGATCGACTTCGGGAAGGCGGACGCCGACGGGCGGCGGATCTCGAGGATTGGGGGCGGGCCACGCGGAAACTCCGCTGTTGTCCGCTCTGTGTCTTTCACCCTCTCGCTCACGTGACCCGCCTTCCGGTCACCTCACCGCATGTGGGGAGTCCTCATGAAGACAGACACCCGTGCCGCCTCCCGCCTACGAAACGATCCGCTCGTCCGGGGCCTCGGCTGGGCCAGTGCGCTCCTGGGTGTGCCGCAGGTCCTCGCCCCGGCGGGCTTCGCCCGGGCCCTGGGCGTCGGCGACGCCTCCGGGCACCGCTCGGCGACGACCGCCGTCGGCGTGCGCGAGCTGGCGGCGGCGACCGGGCTGCTGGGCCGGCCGCATCCCGCCTGGCTCTGGGGCCGCGTCGGCGGCGATCTCATGGACCTGACGATGCTGACCCGGGCCCTGAAGAACCACAACGGCCGCGGCCTCGGCCGCACCGCTGCCGCGACCGCCGCGGTCACCGCCCTCATGGCCACGGACGTCTACGCGGCTGTCACCCGAACCCGTAGGAGCACCCCCATGGAACTGACCGCGGCCACCACCGTCATCCAGCCCCCGGACGAGGTCTACGCCCTCTGGAAGGACCTGGAGCACTTGCCGGACTTCATGGCGCACCTGGATGAGGTGCGCGTCACCGGCGCGGGCACCAGTCACTGGCGGGCGAGCGCGCCGTTCGGCAAGGAGGTCGAATGGGACGCCGAGACCACGCAGGACGTCCCCGGCCGGCTGATCGCCTGGCGGTCGGTGGACGGCGCCGACATCGACAACGCCGGCGAGGTCCGCTTCGTGCCCGCCCCCGGTGGCCGGGGCACGGAGATCCGGGTGACCCTGCGCTACGAGCTGCCCGGCGGGGCGCTGGGCAAGGCCGCAGCGCGCTACTTCGGCGAGGAACCGCACCAGCAGCTGGACGACGACCTGCGCCGCTTCAAGCAGATCGCGGAGACCGGCGAGGTCGTCCGCTCCGAGGGCGCACCCGGCGGCAAGCGGGCCCGTGGCGAGTTCCCGCAGCACCCGGCCCGACCGCTGACCGAGGACGAACTGAAGGAGGCCCTGGCATGAAGGCGAACTGCTGGACGGGACGCAACTCGGTCGAGGTGCAGGACGTCCCCGATCCCTCGATCCTGAACAGTCGCGACGCCATCGTGAAGATCACCTCGACGGCGATCTGCGGCTCCGACCTCCACCTGCTCGACGGCTACGTCCCCACCATGGAAAAGGGCGACATCATGGGCCACGAGTTCATGGGCGAGGTCGTCGAGGTGGGCCCCGGCATCGCGTCGGCGACCGCGTCGTGGTGCCCTTCCCCATCGCCTGCGGCGCCTGCGCGTCGTGCCGCGCGGAGCTGTACTCGTGCTGCGAGAACACCAACCCCAACGCCGGGATCTCGGAGAAGATGTTCGGCCACCCCACCGCCGGCATCTACGGATACTCCCACCTCACCGGCGGCTTCGCCGGCGGCCAGGCCGAGTACGCCCGCGTGGTGCTCGCCGACGCCAACGCCCTCAAGATCGAGTCGGACCTCACCGACGAGCAGGTGCTCTTCCTGTCCGACATCCTGCCGACCGGGTACATGGGCGCCGAGATGTGCGACATCCAGGACGGTGACGTCGTCGCCGTCTGGGGCGCCGGTCCGGTCGGCCAGTTCGCCATGGACAGCGCCCGGGTGCTGGGCGCCGAGAAGGTCATCGCGATCGACAAGGAGCCCTACCGGCTCGGCATGGCCGCCGACCAGGGCTGCACCACCATCAACTTCGAGGACACCGACGTACGGTCCGCCCTGCTCGAACTCACCGGCGGCCGTGGCCCCGACAAGTGCATCGACGCGGTCGGCCTGGAAGCCACCCACGGGGCCTCCCACGTCCACCTCTACGACCGGGCCAAGCAGGCGGTCCGCTCCGAGACCGACCGGCCGCACGCCCTGCGCCAGGCCATCCTGTCCTGTCGCAGCGGTGGTGTGGTGTCGGTCATCGGCGTCTACGGCGGGCTGATCGACAAGTTCCCGGCGGGTGCCTGGATGAACAGGTCCCTGACCCTGCGCACCGGCCAGTGCCACGTGCACAAGTACATGAAGCCGCTGCTGGGCCTGATCGAGCAGGGCAGGATCGACCCCGGATCATCACCCACCGGCTGCCCCTGACCGAGGCACCGACCGGCTACGACCTGTTCAAGAACAAGAAGGACCACTGCGAGAAGGTCGTTCTCAAGCCGTGAGGGACCGGCGCCGATGAACTGAGTGCCCTGAACCGAGAGATCCGGGGCCCTTCGCGTGGTGCGGGCCCGGGTCAGTCGGTGGGTTGCGGACCCCAGTGGTCGGGGCCCGGACCCCGCCAGTCGATCCACGGTGCCTCCGCGACCTCCGCCGGATCGATCTCCAGTCCGGCGCGGCGGAGGAACTCCGCGACGTCGGTCGTGTTGTGGGCCAGGCCGAGGATCTCGCCGTCCACGCGGACGCGCCGGCCGCCGGTGGGGGACGGCGGGTGGATGATCACGCGAATCGGTCCGGACATGTCTTCAGGATCGTCCGGGACGACCGGTCCCGCATTCCAGTGCGTCACGGGCGGACCCGCTCGCTCGTGTCCCCGTACGACCGGGCCCGGTCACGCAGTTCCCGCCAGGCCGCGGGGGCCGGGCGGTGCTGCTGCCAGTAGGGGTGGAAGAAGACCTGGACCGACAGCCGGTGCAGGCGTCGGCGCAGTTCGGTGCGGCCGGGGCGCGCGGCCAGCCGCCGGTAGACGGCGCTCCACTCCTGCTGTGCCCGGGCGAGGTCGTCGGGGAACGTTCGCATGACCGGATTCAATCATGTGTTCGATTTCTCGGGCCAGCGGCCGTCAGCAGGGGTCCGCCGAGTCGGTCCGGTTCATTTTCTCCAGGTAGTCGTGGGCCAGTGCGGTCGCTCGCGTGAACCAGTCGGTGAGGGTGGCCAGTTCGTCCGCGGTGTAGTCGGCGAACAGCTCGGCGAGGCGCGCGTAGTGGCCGGCGTACACGCCTGTCACGCGGGTGACGGCGTCGGGGAGCGCGGCGACGCGGACCCTGCGGCGGTCCTGGGGGTCGGGGCGCCGGGTGACGTACCCCGCGCGCTCCAGGCGGTTGAGGATGCCGGTCACCGCGCCCGTCGTCACATGGGCGCGGGCGGCCAGCTCGCCCGCCGTCAGCAGGTCGTCGCCCGCCTCCAGGACGAACCCGAAGCATGTCAGGTCCGTGACGCTCAGTCCGAGTCGCCGGGCCAGTTCCTGCCGGCCGATCAGGTGGGCCGCGATGAGGTGGTCCATCGCGGACAGGGCGCGGGCCGGGTCGGCGGGCGGTCGAGGTGTGCCTTGCATGGTCGTTCCCGGTTCCTCGTCGAAGACTTCCTTAATCCCTTAGCGTGTGAGAGATTCAGGAAGTGAATTCCTTACGCTGTGAGGGATTCTAGTCGGCCCTGGGGAGGGAGTCGGTCACATGAGTCAGCACGACGAAGGTCATACGGTCGCGGGGTGGACCGGGACGGCGATCGCGACGGTCGGCAGCGCGCTGCTGGGGCTGGCGGTGTGTGCGGCCTCGGTCCCCGCCCTGGTCGCCGGGCTCGCGGTGTGCGCCGTGAGTGTCCTGGTCACCTGGTGTCTGCACCTGGCCGGCTGGGGCAAGCCGCCGGGACCGCGGCCCAGGGCGCAGTGGGCCCTCGGGGTGCGTGACGCGGGCGCCCGCGACGGCCACCCCGGATGCGTGTCCTGCCGGCTGGCGGGCCGGGGACGTCGTACGGCGTCCGAGCTCCGGCCGACGAACGGGGCGGGCGGCGCGGACGGGGCGCGCGGCGTCAAGGGTGCCGTGCTCGCGGGGGAGCCGGAGGCGGCCGTCGCGGAGGCCGGCGGCTGACCGCGGAGCCCTGCCCTCGGCGCTCCTGATGTCAGTGCCGCCCTCTACCCTCGCGAGTGATGGCACAGCTGTGGAGATGCTCGGGACTGCGGTGGTCGGACGACGGGCCCGTGCTGGTGTGGAGCGGCGGGCGGCGCAGTCCGCTCGTCCGGGGGAGGCGGGTCGCCTTCCAGGCCGTCGAGGGGGGTGCCCGGGAGTGCGTGGGGGCGCGCGGGAACCCCTGTCCGGTCCGGGCGGCCGTGCCGGCGCGGAGCACCGGGGCGCGGTGCGAGGAGTGCGCGCGGCTGGACCGGGCGCACTCCGTCGCCGCCGACACGGTCGCCGATGACGCCCGGCCGTACCACGTGTATCTCGCGTGGTTCGGGCCCGGGATGGCCAAGGTCGGGATCACCGCCGTCGAGCGGGGTCCTGCGCGGTTGCTGGAGCAGGGTGCCGTCTGCTTCAGCTGGCTGGGAGCCGGGCCGCTGATGGCCGCACGGCGGGCCGAGGAACTGCTCCGCGCAGCGCTCAGGGTGCCCGACCGGATCCCGTACCGCGACAAGCGCGTCGTACGGTCCGTGCTGCCCGACAGCGAGGGGGAGCGGGCCGCCGAGATCGAGCTGTTGCACGCGCGTGCCCTCGCGCTGGGCGGGTGGCCGGAGGCGCTCGTCCCGGAGCCGTGCCAAGTCGTCGACCATGTAAGGGCGTTCGGTCTTTCCGGGGCCCCTGCGGCCGTCGGTGAGGTGACCGGGCTCGCTCCCGGCGCCGGGGTGAGCGGCGAACTCGTCGCGGCCGCCGGGCCGGACCTGCATCTCGCCACCCGGAGCGGGGTGATCGTCCTCGACACGCGCTTGCTGCCCGGCTGGCGACTGACCGCCGTCACGGAGCCGGCCGGCGGCCTGTCTCCCCTGCCGGTACGGCAGTTCACGGCGCCCCAGGAGGGGCTCTTCTGACAGCCGGGGAAGTCCGGCCCGGTACGCTCTCATCGGGGGTTCATCCGCGCTTCATGCCAGGCCCGCGGCGCACCGGGGACCCACACGATCCGCACAGCGGTGCGCGATCGTGGCGAGGAGTCCGGGCGCACGTGAGGGGGTTCCCAGGCGTTCCCTGAGAGGCACCTGTGTGGTTCTCAGGGAAAACACAGATTGCTGAAAGCGTGTTCTCAGAGGGCCCCGACAAGGTGTCCACCATGACCACGACCTCGCCCCAGGGGCGTACCGAACTGCTGAGGCCGGACGGGAGCCCCGTCCGCGTGCTTGTGGTGGACGACGAGTTGTCGATCACCGAACTCCTTTCCATGGCCCTGCGGTACGAGGGCTGGCAGATCAGGAGCGCGGGCGACGGCCAGGGTGCCATCCAGACCGCCCGGGAGTTCCGTCCCGACGCCGTCGTCCTCGACATGATGCTGCCCGACATGGACGGCCTCACGGTGCTGGGTCGGCTGCGGCGCGAACTCCCCGACGTACCCGTCCTGTTCCTCACGGCCAAGGACGCGGTCGAGGACCGGATCGCCGGTCTCACCGCAGGCGGCGACGACTACGTCACCAAGCCCTTCAGCCTCGAAGAGGTGGTGGCCCGGCTGCGCGGGCTGATCCGCCGCTCCGGTGCCGCCGACCGGCGCTCCGACTCCGTGCTCGTCGTCGGTGACCTCACCCTCGACGAGGACAGCCACGAGGTCTCGCGGGCCGGGGAGGGCATCCACCTCACCGCCACCGAGTTCGAGCTGCTGCGCTTCCTGATGCGCAACCCCCGGCGGGTGCTCAGCAAGGCGCAGATCCTGGACCGGGTGTGGTCGTACGACTTCGGCGGCCAGGCCAACGTGGTCGAGCTGTACATCTCGTACCTGCGCCGGAAGATAGACGCGGGCCGCGAGCCGATGATCCACACCCGGCGGGGTGCCGGCTATCTGATCAAGCCCGCGGCCTCATGAGCGGGCGACGACGGCCGCGTACGCAGAAGCGACGAGCGGGAAAGCCGCGCACCCTGCGGACCCGGCTCGTCGTCGCGTCCGTGCTGCTGATCGCGGTGATCTGCGCGGTGATCGGTTCGGTGACGACCCTTGCGTTGAGGTCTCATCTGTACACCGAGCTGGACAAGCAGCTGGGTGAGGTCGGGAAGCGCGCGTCCGGTGCGCTCGGGCCAGTGGCCCCCGGCAGGGACGGGAACGGCGCGCCCGGCCGGCAGAGCAACGGGCAGAAGGACCAGCAGAAGAACCACGCGGGCGACAACACGACCAACCTCACGGACTTCGTGGCCCGGGGGCCGCAGCCCACGTCCGCCACGATCGCCGCCACGGTCGTGAACGGCTCCGCCACGTCGGGGAAGGTGGGGCGCAAGTCGACCTCCACCTTCGAGATGAGCGCGGTGTCACTCACCAGCGCGCAACTGGCTGCCCTCGACTCCGTCGCCCAGGACGACAACAAGCACACGGCGGACATCCCGGGGCTGGGCTCCTACCGCGTTTCGTACGTCCACGGCCCCAACGGCAGCTACTACGTCGGCATCCCCACCAAGGACACCGACAACACCGTCAACACTCTGATCATCGTGGAGATCAGCGTCACCGCCGCCGGTCTCGGTGCCGCCGTCCTCGCCGGTTACGCGCTCGTCGGCGTAGCCACCCGCCCCCTCCGCAAGGTCGCCGCCACCGCCACCCGGGTCTCCGAACTCCCCCTGCACACCGGCGAGGTGAACCTCAGTGAGCGGGTTCCGGAGTCGGAGTGCGACCCGCACACCGAGGTCGGCCAGGTCGGCTCCGCGCTCAACCGCATGCTCGACCACGTCCACGGGGCGCTGCACGCACGCCAGCAGAGCGAGATGCGGGTACGGCAGTTCGTCGCCGACGCCAGTCACGAGCTGCGCACCCCGCTCGCCTCCATCCGCGGCTACGCCGAGCTGACCCGGCGCGGACGGGAGCAGGTCGGGCCGGACACCCGGCACGCGCTGGGCCGCATCGAGTCCGAGGCCGGCCGGATGACCCTCCTGGTGGAGGACCTGCTGCTGCTGGCCAGGCTGGACGCCGGCCGCCCGCTCCAGTTCGAGCACACCGACCTCATTCCGCTGGTCGTCGACACCATCAGCGACTCGCGCGCGGCCGGCATGGACCACAACTGGCGACTCGACCTGCCCGACGAGCCGGCCCTGGTGTCGGCGGACGCGGCCCGCATCCAGCAGGTGCTGGTCAACCTGCTCGGCAACGCGCGCAAGCACACTCCGCCCGGGACCACCGTCACCGCCCGCATCGAGCGGCGCGGCCCCTGGATGTGCGTGGACGTCGAGGACAACGGACAGGGCATTCCGCCGGGCCTGCTGCCGCACGTCTTCGAACGGTTCGCGCGCGGCGACTCCGCGCGTTCGCGGGCCACCGGGTCCACCGGGCTGGGCCTGGCCATCGTGCAGGCCGTCGCGTCCGCGCACGGCGGCGCGGTCACCGTCGACAGCGTTCCCGGCCGCACGGTCTTCACCCTGTATCTGCCCGCGCTCGCCCCGGCGGCTCCCCGGCCGGACCCCGAAACCAACTGGCAATCGCACTCACAGGCGCAGCACAGTGCCACCACATGGGTGGAACAGGGCGCCTGACCAGAGTCGTTCCCATGCGAACCGACTCTTCTCCCGGCACCCTGCCGGCGCGGGAGCACCTCCCGGCCGGAAACGCCGGTACGCCTGTCCTGGACGTAGTGATCCCCGTCTACAACGAGGAGAAGGACCTCGGGCCCTGCGTCGCCAGACTGCACGATCACCTCAGGCGCACCTTCCCGTACGCCTTCCGCATCACCATCGCGGACAACGCGTCCACGGACACCACCCCACAGGTGGCGCGGCGGCTTGAGGCGGACCTGGCCGAGGTCACGTCGTTCCGGCTGGACCAGAAGGGCCGCGGCCGGGCGCTGCGGACCGTCTGGTCAGCCTCGGACGCGCCGATCCTCGCCTACATGGACGTGGACCTGTCGACCGACCTGAACGCGCTGCTGCCGCTGGTGGCACCGCTCATCTCCGGCCACTCCGACCTGGCGATCGGATCCCGGCTGGCCCGCTCGTCGCGCGTGGTGCGCGGTGCCAAGCGGGAGTTCATCAGCCGTACCTACAACCTGATCCTGCGCGGCTCCCTACAGGCCCGTTTCTCCGACGCGCAGTGCGGCTTCAAGGCGATCCGGCGCGATGTCGCGCAGATACTGCTGCCGCTCGTCGAGGACACCGGCTGGTTCTTCGACACCGAGATGCTGGTGCTGGCCGAGCGCGCGGGGCTGCGCATCCACGAGGTGCCGGTCGACTGGGTCGACGACCCGAACTCGACCGTGCACATCGTGAAGACCGCCACCGACGACCTCAGGGGCGTGTGGCGGGTCGGCAAGGCCCTGACCACGGGCGCGCTGCCGCTGGACCGGCTCACCCGGCCGTTCGGCGACGACCCGCGCGACCGCGACGTCCAGGACGTGCCCAAGGGCCTGGCCCGCCAGCTCGTCGGGTTCTGCGTGGTCGGCGGCCTGTCGACCCTCTTCTACCTGGTCCTCTACAGCGCCTTCCGGTCCTTCTCCGGCTCGCAGGTCGCCAACGCGCTCGCGCTGCTGGTGTCGGCGGTCGCGAACACGGCGGCCAACCGGCGCCTCACCTTCGGGGTGCGCGGCCGCGGCGGGGCGGTCCGGCACCAGGCGCAGGGCCTGGTCGTCTTCGGTATCGGCCTCGCGCTGACCAGTGGCTCCCTCGCCGCCCTGAACGCGGCGAGCAGCGACCCCTCGCACTCCACCGAACTGGCGGTCCTGATCGCCGCCAACCTGGCGGCGACCGTGCTGCGCTTCCTGCTCTTCCGCGCCTGGGTCTTCCCGGACCGCGACGGCTCCGCCCGGCCGGAGCCGACGCCGGTCGCCCCGCACACCGTGACGTACCCGACCGGCGGACACCAGCCGTACCAGTCGCATCACCAGCCGCAGGGCCCGCTGCCGCAGCGCCCGACGCACCAGCCCCACGCCCAGAGCGGCACCACGACCACCCGATTCCGCGCCGGTGAAGCCGCGGACGGCACCTGGAGGGACAGCACCATGCAGCTGCAACCGGTGCGTTCCCACGACACCGAGCCGGGGGACCCCCGATGACCACCCACACCCACCAGCCCACCCAGTGGGGGCCGCCCCCCACGTCTCCCCCGCCGCCGCACCACGTTCCCGGGGCTCCGGCCCCGGCCCAGGTCCAGACGCCGGAGTCGGGAGAGCCCCGGCAGCCCTTCGTCCGGGGACCGTGGCGCGGCCGTCCCGAGGACCCCAGCTGGGTGCGCCCCGCCTTCCTCGGCCTGCTGGCCGCCACCCTCCTGCTGTACCTGTACGACCTGAGCGCCTCCGGCTACGCCAACTCCTTCTACTCGGCGGCCGTGCAGGCGGGCAGCAAGTCCTGGAAGGCGTTCTTCTTCGGTTCCCTGGACGCCGGGAACGCGATCACCGTGGACAAGCCCCCGGCCTCCCTGTGGCCGATGGAGCTGTCGGTCCGGATGTTCGGTCTCAACTCCTGGGCGATCCTCGTCCCCGAGGTCCTCATGGGCGTCGCGACGGTCGCCGTCGTGTACGCGGCGGTGCGCCGCCGGTTCAGCCCCGCCGCCGGTCTGATCGCGGGCGCGGTGCTCGCGCTCACTCCGGTCGCGGCGCTGATGTTCCGGTTCGACAACCCGGACGCGATGCTGGCGCTGCTGATGGCGGTCGCCTGCTACACGGTGGTCCGCGCGGTCGAGGACGGCCGGACGAAGTGGCTGGTGTGGGCCGGGGTCGCGATCGGGTTCGCGTTCCTCGCCAAGACCTTGCAGGCGTTCCTGATCCTGCCGCCGCTGGCGGTCGTGTACGCGGTCTGCGGCCCGCACCGGCTGCGCAAGCGGCTCGGTCAGCTGGCGGTCGCCACCGGCGCGCTCGTCGTCTCCGGCGGCTGGTGGGTCACGATCGTCGAGCTGTGGCCGGCCTCCTCCCGTCCGTACATCGGCGGCTCGCAGAACAACAGCTTCCTCGAACTGACCTTCGGCTACAACGGCTTCGGCCGCCTCAGCGGCGACGAGACCGGCAGCGTCGGCGGCGGTGGCGGCGGCAGCACCGGCCAGTGGGGTGCGACCGGCTGGGACCGGATGTTCAACTCCGAGATCGGCGGCCAGATCTCCTGGCTGCTGCCCAGCGCCCTGATCCTCCTGGTCGCCGGGCTGCTGGCCACCCGCAGGCTGAGGCGGACCTCGGCCACCCGCGCCTCGTTCCTGGTCTGGGGCGGCTCGCTGCTGATGACCATGGTCGTCTTCAGCTACATGGCGGGCATCTTCCACCAGTACTACACGGTCGCCCTGGCCCCCTACCTGGCCGCCGTGGTCGGCATGGGCGCCGACCAGCTGTGGAAGCAGCGCGCCGAGCCGTGGGCGTCGATCACTCTCGCCGGTTCCGTGGTCGCGGCCGCGGTCTGGGGCTACGTCCTGCTCAACCGCACCTCCGACTACCTGCCCTGGCTGAAGTACCTGGTCCTGGTCGGCGGCCTGGCCGCCGCTCTCGGCCTGGTCTTCGCAGGCCGCATCGGTCGCCGGCTGGCCCTCGGGGCGGCGGTGGTGGGTCTGGTGGCCGCGCTGGCGGGCCCGACCGCCTACACCCTGAGCACCCTTCGGACGGGCCACACGGGCTCCATCGTGACGGCGGGTCCGGCGGGCGCGAGCACGATGGGCGGCGGCCCCGGTGGCGGCGGGATGCGCGGCGGCGGCATGGGCGGTGGCACGGGCGGCGGCGGCTTCGGCCAGAACCAGCAGGGTCAGCAGGGCCGGCAGGGCTTCCCCGGCGGCACTGGCAACAGCACCGGCGGCATGCCCGGCCAGAACGGCACCGGCGGCACCGGCGGTACCGGCGGTACCGGCGGTACCCAGAACCAGCAGGGCAACGGCACCACGCAGAACGGGAACGGCTTCCCCGGCGGCGGTCGGATGGGCGACGGCGGCGGCATGGGCGGCGGCGGTGGCGTCGGCGGCCTGCTGAACGGCGCGACCGTCAGCTCCCAGGCCAAGAAGCTGCTGGAACAGGACGCGTCCCAGTACACCTGGGCGGCGGCGGCCATCGGCGCCCAGAACGCGGCGAGCTACCAGCTCTCCACCGGTGACGCGGTGATGGCGATCGGCGGCTTCAACGGCACCGACCCGTCCCCGACGCTGGCCCAGTTCAAGAAGTACGTGGCGGACGGGAAGATCCACTACTTCATCTCGTCCGGCACGGGCGGCGGCACGGGCGGCAGCAGCACCGGCACCTCCGCGCAGATCACCTCGTGGGTCGAGAAGAACTTCAAGAAGGTGACGGTGGGTTCGTCGGCCTTCTACGACCTCACGCAGAAGGCGAGCGGCAGCTGACGGCCGCCTGATCGACCGGGCGACACGAGGGCGGTGGCTTCGGCCACCGCCCTTCGGGGGTAGGTGTCGGTTCGCGGGTGCGCCGCAGCTCTAGCATCTGGGGAAGTGATCGTCTTGGCGGAAGAGGGCGCGATGGCGCGGGCCAGTGTGTGGCTGGCGGAGAAGGCCCGCAAGGGCGGGCGGAGCGGGCAGCCCTCCGGGCTCGACCGGGACCGCATCACCTCCGCCACCGTCCGCCTCCTCGATGCCGACGGCCTCGACAGGTTCTCCATGCGGCGGCTGGCGGCCGAGCTCAACGTGACCGCCATGTCCGTGTACTGGTACGTCGACACCAAGGACGACCTGCTCGAACTCGCCCTGGACGCGGCCTTCGGCGAGCTGCCCCTGCCCGATGCCGCGGTCGGCGACTGGCGCGATCAACTGCGCGCCCTGGCCTCGGAGTACCGCGCGCTCCTGGTCCGCCACCCCTGGCTCTCCCCGCTGGCCGGCCGCTACCTCAACATCGGCCCCCACGCGCTCGCGTTCTCCCGCGTGGTCCAGCGGGTCGTCCGCCGCGCGGGCCTGCCCGCACACGGCGTGACGGGGGCGATCTCGGCCGTCTTCCAGTTCGTCTACGGCTACGGCACGATCGAGAGCCACTTCGCCGCGCGGGTGGCGGCGGCCGGCATGACGGCCGACGAGTACGTCGACTCCGCGATGGACGCCGTGACGGAGGTCCCGGACACGGCGAGGATCATCGAGGAGTCGCGGGACCTCATGGCGGCAAGGGGCGGCGACACGGTCGCCGAGATGCGGGACGGGGACTTCGCCTTCGCCCTGGACCTCCTGATCGCAGGAATCGAGGCCATGGTGGCCAAGGGCGGCTAGGGCCCTTCTGATGGATCTCCGCGGCGTCGCGACGCCCGGCACGCACGCTCGACGCACGGGGTGGCGGGCCAGGTGGCTCCGCCACAT